>JAWOEO010000029.1:0-10718 GCA_046482755.1 Halohasta sp.
CGGGCAATCGAGGGCCCCTCGGTCGGCGCGCCCATCGCCATGGCCTTCGTCGACTTCGGGGCGACGCTCGATGGGGCGACCGTCGACCCCGTAGAGGGGACCGACCCGGTCGACGCTGAGGCCGTCGACCTTCCATTTGTGACCGGCAGCGCCGAGTCGCTCCGACTGCCGACATATCCTGAAAAAACATCATAAACCGGGAGTAGGTTAATATCACGTGGGGGGCTACACGCGGCTATGATACCCTCGCCTCGGCGCTCGCTGAGGAGCTCCGGGCTCGGTTCGGTGCCCGACAGTGATCTATGCTCCGAGCGGTCGCCCCCGCCCGATCGCCGATCGGACCGATGAGTAACGATCCTCCGGGCGTCGTCGAGCCGACCGGTGGAACCGATGGCCCCGCCTCGCCCCTCCATGTGGCCTGTTCGATCAGTGCGGATCGGGACCGCCAGCGGCTGGTCGACTGGCTGGACTCCCGCGATCGGATCTCCGCCTCGACGACCACACCGGAGGGGCTGTTGTCGCTGCCGTTCGACTGCTGTGTCCTCGACCGCGCGGCGCTGCTTGCCGTCGGCGTCGACCTGCTGGAGCGGGTCGACCGTGAGCGGCCGCTGTCGCTGCCCTGTCTGCTGGTTGCCGACGCCGACGCGGTCGACGGTTCGGCGGCACCCGAGACGTTGCAGTCCCTTGTCACCGACGTGATCGACCCGCCGCTGCAGACCGACGAACTGGGCCGTCGGCTCGAGGTGCTGTTCCGGATTCGCCGGCAGTCCCGGCAGCTGGCGCGGTCGAAAGCCCATCACGAGGAACTGCTGGAACTGCTTCCGGAGGCCGTGGTACTGGTCCGCGAGGGTCGGATCGAGTACGCGAACACGGCCGCCGACAGCCTGTTCCGGAGCGAGGCCGAAGCGCTGGTCGACGAGCGGTTCCTCGACTCCGTAGCCGAGTCCTCGCGGGAGGCGGCGGCCGACCTCGTCGAGACCGCCCGCCGGACCGGGTCGACCGAGTTCGTCGAGCTCGAACTCGCTGTCGGCGACGAGGCGGTCACGATCGAGGCCGCGGGAACGGCCACCGAAATCGGCAAGGGCGCGGTCGAACTCGTCTGCCGGGATATGACCGACTGGAACGAACGGGAGGCCCGGCTCCGGCTCTACCGGACCGCGATGGACGCCGCGACCGTCGGCATCACGATCACCGACGCCACCGCCGAGGACAACCCGCTGGTGTATGCCAATCGGCGGTTCGAGGAGCTCACCGGCCTCGAAGTCGACGAGATGCTCGGCCGGAACCCGCGGTTCGTCCAATCACCCCGAACCGACCAGCGGACGATCGCCGAAATCCGGCGGGCGGTCGACGCCGGCGAGCCCATCTCGGTCGAACTCATCAACCAGCACGCCAGTGGCACCGAATGGTACAACGGCCTCGACATCTCGCCGGTCCATCAGGACGGCGAACTGACCCACTTCCTCGGCTTCCAGCGGGACGTGACCGCCGCACGCACCCAGCAAAACGAACTCGCGGTGCTCGACCGGGTGCTCCGCCACAACCTCCGAAACCGGCTCAACGTGATCATGGGTCACGCCCAGACACTCGGCGAGGGTCCCGGTACCGAGGCCGTCCCGCTGCATGCGAGTACGATCTGTCGGACTGCCGAGGACCTGCTGTCGCTGAGCGACAAGACCAGACGGTTCCGGGCGGCACTCGATGCCGACGCCGGGACGACCGCCCGAACCGACCTCGTCGGGATCATCGACGACTGCGTCGACGAGATCACCGCCGACGATCGCGCAGTCTTCGAGTGTCAGTTGCCCGAGCAGGTCCCCGTCCAGTCCGGCGAGTCGGTCCGGTTCGCCCTGCGCGAACTGCTGGAGAACGCGGTCGACCACTCCGAACAGCCCGAACCCGAGGTCCACGTGACGGTCGAAGCGACCGACGGCGAGGTCACCGTCGAAATCGTCGACGACGGGCCGGGCATCCCGGCGTCCGAACAGCAGGCCTTCGACCGGGAGACCGAGACGGCGACCGACCACGCCATCGGCATCGGCCTCTGGCTGGTTCGGTGGGCCGTCGACACCGCCAACGGCACCCTCGGCTACGCCGAGGCCGATCCCCACGGCAGTATCGTTACCCTCCGCCTCCCGGCGGCCCGCGACGACTGAGCCTCAGGACACCAGCCGCTTGAGGTGGGCCTTCGAGAAGAACGACGACGGCTTGTCCATGTGGACGGCGATCTCGCCCGACAGCGCCCGCAGACCGAGGCGCTGGACCGGCTCGGGCAGCGAGTAGGCCCGACGGATCAGGTGGCCCATGCGGATCTCGGTCGACAACTGCTGTCGCCACGCCGACTCGTAGATCGCCAGCGACTCGGGGCGGTCGGGCCGGACGTGTCGGGCCGCACAGTCGGCGGCAGTCATCCCATAGAGGATGCCGCCGCCGGTGAACGGTTTGGTCTGGGCCGCCGCATCGCCAATGAGGAAGATCCGGTCGGTCGACACCCGATCGGGCGGGCCGATCGGGATGGCTCCCGAGCAGAAGCGGTCGGTCTCGACGCCGTACTGCGCAGTGAGGCGGTCGAACAGCGCGGTCACGTCGTCGCCCGGCGGCGCGGCCAGCCCGTACTCGACGCCCGCCTCGCCGCGGGGGATCCGCCACGCGAAAAACCGGGGGGCCGTGAGGTGGACGTCGACGGTGTCGGTGTGGTCGACTGCGTCGGTAAACGCCAACACGCCGTGGAGTTTCTCGCCAGGTTCGGGCAGCCCCGCGGCCTGTCGGACCCGCGAGACGGGGCCGTCGCAGCCGGCGACCATCTTCGCCTCGAACGCCGTGGTTCCGTCCTCGCCAGCGACGCTTGCGGTGATGTCGACGTGGTCACGGTGTTCCTCGACCGCGGTGACGGTGTGGCCCTCGCGAACGTCCGCGCCGGCCCGGCGAGCGCAGTCGGCGAGCGTCCGGTCGAGTTGCACGCGGTCGATAACGTTCGAGACCTCTTCGGATTTGTAAAACAGGTGGGCATCACTGTCGGGGCCCCCGGTGTAGAAGTTTGCGCCGTAGATCCGGTTCTGAAAGAGTTCGTCGCGGGCGTCCTCGGGGACGTACGCCCAGATGTCGGTGCTGACGTGACCCGAGCAGGCCAGCGGCTCGCCGACCGTTCCCTTTTCGAGCGCAAGCACGTCGTACCCCTCCTCGGCCGCCCGACGGGCGAACCGCGCGCCGGCAGGGCCGACGCCAACGACGACGAAATCGTACATACCGGATTGTTCCGACGGCTCCGCATATAGTTTGTCAGTCCCTACTGTGGGAGTCGACGGTCCCACCCGTCGACCGCTCGGTCGTCAGTCGTCGCCCGGCACTGTGGCGGGCTTGCGGCGGTCCGACCGCGGACCCTCCAAGTCGACTGCGGGCAGATAGTCCCGGAGGTACCGACCCGTATGGGACTCCTCGGTGCGGGCGACCTCCTCGGGCGTCCCGCTGGCGACGACCTCGCCGCCGCCCTCGCCGCCCTCCGGCCCGAGGTCGACGATGTGGTCGGCGTTCTTCACCAGGTCGAGTTCGTGTTCGACGACGACCACGCTGTTGCCGTTGTCGACCAGCCGCTGGAGCACCTCGATCAGCTTGCGTTCGTCCTCCTTGTGCAGCCCCGTGGTGGGTTCATCGAGCAGATACAGGGTGTCGCCGGTCTGTTTCTTGCCGAGTTCTTCGGCGAGTTTGACCCGCTGGGCCTCCCCGCCCGAAAGGGTCGTCGACGGCTGGCCGAGCGACATGTAGCCCAGCCCGACGTCCTTCAGGAGCTTTAGGCGGCGGCGGAGCTGGGAGTTGGCCTCGAAGAAGTCGTAGGCCTCGGCGACCTCCATGTCGAGCACGTCGGCGATGGTTTTGTCCTTATACGTCACGTCGAGCGTCTCGTCGTTGTAGCGCGCGCCGCCACACTCCTCACAGGGGACGTGCACATCCGAAAGGAAGTTCATCTCGATTTTGACCGTGCCCTGTCCGCCACAGGCCTCACATCGGCCGCCTTTGACGTTGAACGAGAACCGGCCCTTCTTGTAGCCGCGTTGTTTCGAGAGCTTCGTCTCGGCGAACAGCTCCCGGATGTAGTCGAAGACACCCGTATACGTCGCGGGGTTCGACCGCGGCGTCCGGCCGATCGGGCTCTGGTCGATCAGCCGGACGGTCTCGATGTTGTCGAGGCCCTCCAGCGCGTCGTGGTCGCCGGGGTCGACGCTGGTGTTGTCGTTCATCTGCCGCGCGAGCCCCTTGTAGATGATCTCGTGCATCAAGGTCGACTTCCCGGAGCCCGACACCCCGGTGACCGCGGTAAAGACGCCCAGCGGGATCGGCACGTCGAGGTCTTTGAGGTTGTGCTGGCGTGCGCCGCGGACGACCAACTCGCCGTCGGGCTCGCGGCGCTCCTCGGGGACGGGGATCTCCTTTCGACCCGACAGATAGTCACCGGTCACCGACTCGTCGGCGTCGCAGATCGCGTCGAACTCGCCCTGGACGACGATCTCGCCGCCGCGCTTGCCGGGGCCCGGTCCCATGTCGATGACGTTGTCGGCCCGGCGCATCGTCTCCTCGTCGTGTTCGACGACGATGAGCGTGTTGCCGAGGTCGCGTAATCCCTCCAACGTATTCAGGAGGCGGTCGTTATCCCGCTGGTGGAGGCCGATCGAGGGCTCGTCGAGCACGTAGAGCACGCCGACGAGCCCGGAGCCGACCTGCGTGGCGAGTCGAATGCGCTGGCTCTCGCCGCCCGAAAGGGTCGACGCCTCACGGTCGAGGGTGAGGTATTCGAGCCCCACTTCCTCCATGAAGCCGAGCCGCGCACGGATCTCCTTGAGGATCTCCGTCGCAATGGTCCGGTCGCGCTCCGAGAGGGTCGATTCGAGCCCCTCGAAGTGCCGTCGGGCGTCGCCGATGGACATTTTGTTGACGTCAGTGATCGAGGTGCCGGCCACGAGGACGTGCCGGGACTGCTTTTTGAGTCGGGTACCCTCGCAGGCCGGACAGTCGGTGACGGCCATGTAGTCCTCGATGTGCTCTCTGGTCCCCTTGGAGTCGGTCTCGACGTGTCGACGTTCGAGGTTCGGGATGACGCCCTCGAACCGCTTTTCCTTCCGTCGCGTGCCGTTTCGCGTTGTGCGCTCGAAGACGACCTGTCGATCGGTGCCGTAGAGGAACTGCCGCTGAACGTCGTCGTCGATCTCCTCCCACGGGGTGTCGACGCTGAGGCCGAAGTGCGCTGCAACGGAATCGATCCGCGTCCGGTAGTACGAGCGGTTGTAGCTCCAGGCCTCGAAGACGTCCTTCAGCGGCTTGGTCGGGTCTTGGACGACGAGGTCCTCGTCGACCTCCTTGGCCTGGCCGATCCCCTCACACTCGGGGCAGGCCCCATGTGGGCTGTTGAACGAAAAGGAGCGGGTCTCGATCTCCGAAAACTGGAACTCGCTGTTGGGGTTGCCGAGCGCCTCGGAGAGTTCGACGACGAGTCGGTCATCGCCCTCGCCCGCAAGGTCGCCGGTCGACCGCGAGTTCGAGCCCAACGGCGGGTCTTCTGGCGGATCGGGGACGATCAGTTTGAGGACGCCGTCGGCCTCCTCAAGGGCCGTTTCGACGCTGTCGGTGATCCGTGAGCGGGCATCGGCCGAGAGCTTGACGCGGTCGACGATCACGTCGATGGTGTGGTCGAAATTTTTGTCGAGGTCGGGTTTCTCGATCGTCAGGTCGTACCCCTCGCCGTCGACTTCGACCCGGGAGTACCCCTCGGCCACGAGTTCGTCGAAGAGGTCTTCGAAGGCTCCCTTCTGGTCGCGGACGACGGGGGCAGCGATCATCGCGCGGGTCCCCTCGGGGAACGAAAGCAGTTGTCGGACCATCTCTTGGGCGCTCTGTTCGCCGACCTCCTCGCCGGTGATCGGGTCGTACTGGGTGCCGATCCGAGCATACAGCAAGCGGAGGTAGTCATGGAGTTCGGTGACCGTCCCGACCGTCGACCGGGGGTTGTTGGCGGCGTTCTTCTGGTCGATCGAGATCGCCGGCGACAATCCCTCGACGGCCTCGACTTTCGGTTTGTCCATCTGCCCGAGGAAGTTCCGAGCGTAGGCCGATAGCGACTCGATGTATCGCCGCTGGCCCTCGGCATAGATCGTATCGAAGGCCAGCGAGGATTTGCCGGAGCCCGACAGCCCGGTGACGACGGTGAACGCCTCGCGGGGAATCTCGACGTCGAGATCTTTGAGGTTGTGTTCCTCCGCGCCACGAACGGTTATCTGGTCTTTACTCATGCTGAAGCGTGTGTCGACTGCAACGGTCGTCGGTCGTCAGCGATGGCCCAGTGCATACGTGCCAGTGGGTGGCGAGGAACTTAACCCGCCCGCTCTATGGGACGGTGTAGCGCTCCGACGGGCTGTAGGTGGTCCCTACCGGTCAGTATACGGCACCTACTGCCAGCCGAAGTCGACGACTGAGTGCTCCAAATGTGGTCATCGCGCCGACCACAACCTTCACCCACCGGTAGTGAGTGGCTACCATATGGTATCTACCGGCGATCAGGCACCGGAGTTCACCGCACCGCTCGTGACTGACGGCGAGACCGAGGCCACTACCTTCTCGGAGCACCTCGGTTCGGGACCGGTCGTGGTGGCGTTCTTCCCGGCGGCGTTCTCGTCGACCTGCACGGTGGAACTCTGTACGTTCCGCGACGACCTCGGGCAGTTCAACGAGTTGGGAGCGACCGTCCTCGGGGTTAGCACCGACACCTCGTATGCGCTCGAACGGTTCCGCGACGAGGAGGGGTTGACGTTCGACCTGATTAGCGACAACGACGGCTCGATCATCGAGGCCTACGACGTGGTCGACGACGAGTCGTTCGCATACAAGGGTATGACAGGGGTCGCCACCCGCTCGGTGTTCGTGGTCGACGGCGAGGGGACGATCCGGTATTCGTGGATCGCGGACAATCCGGGCCAGGAACCCGACTACGAGGCGGTCGTTGAAGCGGTCGAATCGCTGGCGGACTGACCGTCAGCCGAGTGTTTTTGCCGGTCGGGTCGAAACATCCCTCGAATGAGTGATTCCGAGGAGTCGACCTTCGAGTACGATCCCGAGGCCGACCACCCGTATCCCGACGAGCGGCTGAACGAGATCCTGCCGGTGGTGACCTCCGACCCCGAGATCGTCACCTATCTGCGGGCCCAGAACGTCAACGCCGTCACCCGCAAGCAGTACAGCGACCACGGGCAGAAACACATCGAGATCGTCCGCAACCGGGCGTTGCGGCTCTACGAGTTGCTCAAACGTGGTGGCGTCGAATTCAACGGGGCCCGCGAACAGGGTCTCGAAGAGTCCTTCGAGCCGGTCATCCTCGTGCTCGCGGCGACGCTCCACGACGTCGGCCACGTCGTCCACCGTGATGACCACTCCTACTACTCGATTCCGCTTGCGGCCGATATCTGCGACCGGCTGCTGCCGGAGCTCTACGACACCGAAACCGTCGTCCGGCTGAAAGCCGAGGTCCTGCATGCCATCCTCTGTCATCACACCGCCGAGACCCCCCTGACGACCGAGGCCGGGGTGATCCGGATCGCCGACGGGCTGGACATGGAGCGGGGGCGCTCGCGGATCCCCTACGAACACGGCGGCCGGGGGATCAACACCCTGTCGAGCCAAGCTATCGAAAACGTCCGGCTCATGGCCGGCGACGACGTGCCGGTGTTGGTCGAAATCGAGATGATCAACGCCGCCGGCGTCTATCAGGTCGACAACCTGCTGAAGGCCAAACTCGACGACTCGCGGCTCGAAGACCAGGTCAGGATCGTCGCGGTCAACACCAAAGCCGACGATATGCTGGTCGAACGCATCGAACTCTGAGGTGTCGACGGGCGTCGGCTGCCCTGATCATCCCGGCTCGGCGAACCGGTCGACGAACTGATTGTAATTCTACATGGTTATCCGATTGATTATTAAGTGGGCCGGACAGATATGTCGGCCACCACAGCTACAGTATGTCAGACACAGAGCCGTCACCGGAGACCGACTGGGACCGCGAGCGTGGCGACCGCGCCGGTCGTGAGCGGCGCGACACCGCCGGCCGGGAGGGGTTTTTCGAGACCGCGGCCGCCCGGCTCGAAGCCCTCCGTCACCGTTTCGATGTCGCCGCCCAGGTGGTCCGTGGCTCGTCGCTGTCGCCCCGGCCGTTCCGCCCGGCCGACGGGCCCGTCGCTACCTTTCGGGTCCCCGACGGCGAAGTCGAGGTCGACCGCTACTGGGTCAACGCGCCGTTCGCCTACGTCGTGATCACCTACGACGACGAGGCCAGCGAGCGCTACTACTACGCCGTCGAGCCGGATCTCGATGCCTTCGAGCGGGAGCTACTGGCCCGGATCAAAACCGACATTCGCGCGCCCCTGATGTACCAGTCCGACGAGGACGTCAGCGCCGACGACGTGCTGATCGAGGAGCTCGCCCGGCTCATCGAGACCTACGGCATCGAGGTCGACATGTCGACGTTCCATACGCTGTTCTACTATCTCAAGCGGGATTTCCGGGGGTTCGGCAAGCTCGATCCCCTGTTGAACGACGCCCACATCGAGGACATCTCCTGTGACGGCTACGAGCTGCCGATCTTCGTCTACCACGACCAGTACACCGACATCGAGACCAACATCGCGTTCGCCCAGCAGGAACTCGACAACTTCGTCATCCGGCTGGCCCAACAGTCCGGCCAACACATCAGCGTCGGTGACCCGATGGTCGAGGCGACCCTCGAAGACGGCTCCCGTGCGGAACTCTCGCTGGGCCGGGAAGTCACCCCCCGCGGGTCGGCCTTTACCATCCGGCAGTACGCCGACGACCCCTTCACGCCGATCGATCTGATCAACTACAACACCTTCAGCATCGAGCAGATGGCCTACTTCTGGCTCTGTATCGAGCACAACAAGAGCCTGATCTTCGCCGGCGGTACGGCCTCGGGGAAGACCACCTCGATGAACGCGGTCTCGATGTTCATCCCGCCGCGGTCGAAGGTGCTGACCATCGAAGACACCCGCGAGCTGTCGCTGTACCACGACAACTGGCTGTCGTCTGTCACCCGCGAGCAGATGGACGAGGGGTCGGATATCGACATGTACGACCTGCTGCGGTCGGCGCTCCGTCACCGCCCCGAATACATCATCGTCGGCGAGGTCCGCGGCCAGGAGGCAGTCACGCTGTTCCAGGCGATGAATACCGGCCACACGACGTTCTCGACGATGCACGCCGACTCCATCGAGACCGTCATCAACCGGCTGGAAAACGAGCCGATCAACGTCCCGCGGGCGATGGTCCAGTCGTTGGACATGCTGTCGGTCCAGACGCAGGTCCGGATCGACGACAAGCGGCTCCGGCGGTCCCGCGTGATCGGCGAGATCCGCGGCATCGACCAGCGAACCGGCGAGTTGGATTACGCCTCGGCGTTCAACTGGAACGCCAACACCGACACCTTCCAGAGCAACGACAGCGAACTCCTCGGCGAGATCCAGGACGAACGCGGCTGGAACCGCAACGAACTCCTCGAAGAGATGCGCAACCGCCGGCGGGTGCTCTCGTACCTCCAGCAGAAAGGGATCAGCGACTACCGGGAGTTCACCGCGCTGATCAACGAGTATTACGCCGACAAACACCGGGTGCTCGACCGCATCGACGCCGACGAATCGGTCGACGATCCGACCGCCCAGCCCGTCGAGTGATGTTCAGCTACATCCCCCTTCTGGTCGGCCTCGCGCTGTTCGGCGTGCTGTTGTTGCCGCTGGTCAGCGACCGCGCCGAGACCGTCTTCGACGGTGTCGGACAGGCGCTGCTGGGGTCGACGCTCAACACCGAGCCGCGTCGCCGCAGCCAGGAGCCGAAACTGGAGGCCGCCCACG
Source organism: Halohasta sp. (assembly GCA_046482755.1). Classification (GTDB taxonomy): domain Archaea; phylum Halobacteriota; class Halobacteria; order Halobacteriales; family Haloferacaceae; genus Halohasta. The sequence continues at coordinate 9,897 of JAWOEO010000029.1, forward strand.
TGCCGCGGTCCCACCGCTCGTTTGCGGCCCAGACGGTGCTGTACTCGGCCGTCGCGGCGGTCGCCGCGGGGCTGGCGACGCTCACCGTCGTCTGGCAGCTGTTGGCGTTCCTCGCGGGACTGACTGGCGACGTCGCCCTGCTGTCGACGCTGGCTGGCCTCGGCGTCTTCGAGTTCCGCTCGATGCTGGCGATCTCTCTCGTCGGTAGTCTACTGGCGACGGTCGGCGTCGGCGTCGTCGCCAACTGGCTGCGGTGGTTCGTCCTCGACCAGCGGGCCTACTCCCGTGGCTCGCAGATCGACGCCTCGCTGCCCCGGACGGTCGCGTTCATGTACGCGCTCTCGCGCAGCGGGATGGCCTTCACCGAGGTGTTGCGGACGCTGGCGGAGAACCGCGGGGTCTACGGCGAGGCCGCCGTCGAGGTCGATGCCACCGTCCGGCAGATGGATCTCTTCGGCGTCGACCTCCAGACCGCCATCGAGGACATGGGCGACCGCACCCCCTCGGAGAACATGGGCGAACTCAGCGAGAACCTCGGCAGCGTCCTCGGCAGCGGCCGGAGCCTCTCGGCGTACCTCCACTCGCAGTACGAACGTTACAAGGAGGAGGCCGAGGCCCAACAGGAACAGTACCTCGAACTGCTGTCGACGTTCGCGGAGGCCTACGTCACCGTGCTGGTGGCGGGGCCGCTGTTCGTGATCACGACGCTGGCGGTCATCGGCCTCGTGTTGCAGGACACGCTGGCGGTGATGCGGGTGATCACCTACGTCGGCATTCCCTTAGCGACGTTCGGCTTCATCGTCTACGTCGACAGCGTCACCG
>JAWOEO010000049.1:0-3285 GCA_046482755.1 Halohasta sp.
GAGTTGTTCGCGGCCGGTGAGTTCGTCGAACACCGGCGGCTCCTCGGGGAGATAGCCGAGCTGTGAGCGGACGCCGTCGCGGTCGCTGACGGGCGTACCCAAGATCTCGGCCTCGCCGGCGGTCGGTGCGGTCAGCGTCGTCAGCATCCGCATCGTCGTGGTCTTGCCCGCGCCGTTCGGGCCGAGAAAGCCGTAGACCGTCCCGGTGTCGACGGCGAGATCGAGGCCGTCGACGACGGTCGTCGAGCCGAACTGCTTGGTCAGTCCCGTGGCACGAATCGCCGGTGGCGAGTCGTCGGTCGTCCGTTGGAAAGAGGATGACATAGAAAGCAATCGTTCACCCAACAGTTCGACCAGCGCACACTTTAATAGTCGTGGTCGGTTGCCGGCGCTGCAACCCTCAGTCAGAGCGATCGGTCGTCGACCGCATAGAGGCTCGGTTCGGGCGGCTCGTCGCCCGCGTGCGCGACGAGCGCCGCATCGGCGTCGACCGTGGTCGTCGGATCGTCGACGAAGACGGCGGTCGCCCCCGCCAGCAGCGCGGCGAGGAGCCCCCCGCCGATCGTCTCGGGGGCCGACAGCGGGGTGCGGATCGCCAGCCGCGATCCCGTTTCGAGTGAGAGTTCGTCGACCACTGTCTCGGCCATGTCGAGCAGTCGGCGGTGGCTGTAGGTCTCCTCGCCAGCGACGAGGGCCGCCGACTCGGGGTCGACCTGTGTCGGCGGGAAGGCGGGGTTCTCGCTCCAGACCGCCTCTTCCCAGTGAGTAGTTGCGGTCGCCTCGGGGGCACCGCCGAACACCGCAAGGCGTCCCTCGCGGTCGGCGTGCATGGGCTCGTTGTCGACGGCCACGAGACGCACCCGCGCCTCGGCAGTCGGATCGAAGTTCGTGGCGGCACCGAGTTGGGCCGCCCCAAGGAACGCAAGAAGGGGTTCGGGCCGGAGTTCGGGGTCGACCGCGAGTCGCGCGCCGCTGTTGAGTCCCAGATACCGGAGGGCGTTGCCCGACTTGTAGGCGGTCGTGATGAAATCGTGGTAGCTCATCTCGCGGCCGGCCGCCGGCACGTCGACCGCCGGCTGGCTTCGCCGTTTGTCGCGCGCCAACAGGTCGCCGACGACGTCCGGATCCATACCACATGTTGGCGGCAGCGACTCAAAAACACCCCGTCTCCGTCACGGTGTGCGAACTCGACCCACAGACACCGCGTTTCCGGTGAAACAGACACAGCAGCCGCTCTCGGTGCCGGTTCAAGCCGTTTGGGATTTCGAGTTGACCGGGCGTCGATCACCCGCCGGGAGGGTTGGCTGGTTAAAAACTGTTTTTGATCTTCTCGAAGAAGCCCTCCGAGACGTCGACTTCCTCGCCGCCGGCCTCGGCGAACTGCTCGAGGGCCTCGCGCTGTTTCTTGTTCAGCGAGTCGGGCGTGACCACTTGAACGGTCACGAACAGGTGGCCCGAGCGCCGGCCACGGAGCCGGGGCATCCCCTCGCCGCGGAGGCGGAACTGCTCGCCGCTCTGGGTGCCTTCGGGGATCTCCATCTTCTTGGTGCCATCCAGCGTGGGGATCTCGACGGTGTCGCCGAAGACCGCCTGTGGGAAGGAGATCGCGTGGTTGTAGTGGAGATCGTCGCCGTCCCGCTCGAAGGTGTCGTGGTCGGCGATCTCGATGTCGATCAGGAGATCACCGTTCGGGCCGCCGTTCTCGCCGGGTGCGCCCTCGCCGTCCATCCGGAGTGTCTGGCCGGATTTGATGCCGGCGGGTACCTCGACGGTGAGCGTCACCTCGGCGTCCACGATGCCGTCGCCGCCGCAGGTCGAACACTGTTTGTCGGCGGTCTCGCCCTCGCCGCCACAGCGGGGACAGGTCGAGCGCTGCTGGACGCGGCCGAAGGGCGTCTGCTGGACGCGGGTGACCTCGCCGGTGCCGTTACACTCCGGACACGTCGTCACCTCGGCGTCCGGGGGGTGGCCTTCGCCGTTGCAGTCGGGACAGGTCTCGGGGCGGGTGATCGTGAACTCCTTTTCGGTGCCGTGGTAGGCCTCTTCGAGGGTGATTTCCATCGACGTCCGGAGGTTCCGGCCCTGTCGGGGCTGGTTGCGACGCTGGCCGCCGCCACCCCGACCGCCGCCGAAGAACTGCTCGAAGATGTCCTCGAAGCCGCCGCCACCCATACCGCCCATGCCACCGCCGCCAAAGCCGCCTGCACCGCCGCGCTGACCGTCGAAGCCGCCACGCTTTTCGGCCTGCTCGAAGCGGTCGTGGCCCATCTGGTCGTAGGCCTGGCGCTTTTCCTCGTCGGTGAGGACCTCTTTGGCCTTCTCGATCTTTTTGAACTTCTCTTCGGCGTTCGGATCATCGCTCACGTCGGGATGATACTCGGCCGCCTTCTTTCGGTAGGCCGTTTTGATCTCGTCTTCGGAGGCGTCACGGGAGACCCCAAGTGCCTCGTAGAAGTCCTCGCTCATCAGTTATCCATCCGTATTGGTCCAGACTACTTGAAAAACGCGGCTCTCTCGCCGTGTGTGAGGTTGCCACGTGGGCGATCCTATTCGGGCGGTCAGGGCTCGCGCCGCCAGACGATCGCGCCGCTGTCGACCAACTCGACCGTCGAGGCTGTCTCGCCCGCCTCGGCGTCGACATCCGGCGCGGCCAGCGCGACCGCCCAGCCGTCGACCGGGAGATCAGAAATCTCCTCGGCGAGGATTTCGGGCGAGGCGTCGACGGGCTGGCCCTCCATGTTGGCCGCGAACAGCAGTTGTTCGTCGCCCGCAGGCGACTCGCGCAGGCCGTAGTAGAGGACGGTTCCCTCGGTCGGGTGGCGGTAGTCGAAGGTTTCGAGCGAGCCAGTTTCGCCGACGTCGTGCCGGAGCCACGGCCGCTCATGACGGAAGGAGCGGACGGCGAGATCGAAGGCGGTCCGGTCGTCGTCCTGTTGGTCGACCCAGTGGCTCAGATTCGCGTACTCGTGGACGTCGGCCATCCATGTCTGCCCGAACGTCTTGAGGTCCTTGTAGGTCAGGTCGTCGCCCATCGGCGTCCCCATCGACGACAGCAGGCGGGCCATCGCGTCGAGGTCGTAGTCAGTGACGTCGACCGCGTTCAGCAGCGCTTGGATGAACTCGCGGAGTTCGCTTTTGGTCTCGAAGCCGAGTGATTTGAGCCGCGGGAAGAAGCGGTCCTGGCAATTATCGTCTATCGGGTGCGTGTCCGTTTTGAAGCGCGCGTTGCTGATATTCATGGTTCCCGAATCCACGAACAGCTGGCCGTTTCTGGCATTCCGGGTG
>JAWOEO010000062.1:0-3325 GCA_046482755.1 Halohasta sp.
CGGTCGCTGAGGCGCTGGCCAACGACGAGCCCGCCGCCGTCCTCTCGGGGTTCATGCCGACCGGCGACCCCCACATCGGCCACAAACTCGTCTTCGACGAGATCATCTGGCATCAACAGCAGGGCGCGGACGCCTACGGCCTCATTGCCGATCTCGAAGCCCATTCCGCCCGCGGGATGGACTGGGACGAGATCGACGAACACGCCGAGAGCTACCTGCTGAGCCTCTTGGCGCTTGGCTTCGACGCCGAGGAGGGGACCCTATATCGCCAATCACAGAACCGGGAGCTACAGGACCTCGCCTTCGAACTCGGCTCGAAGGCCCGCTTTGCCGAGTTCGGTTCGATCTACGGCTTCGACGGCGAGACCAACGTAAGCCATATGCAGAGCGTCGTCACCCAGATGGCCGACATGCTGTATCCCCAACTGGTCGACGGCCCCAAACCGACCGTGATTCCGGTGGGCCCCGATCAGGACCCCCACGTCCGACTCGCGCGGGACCTCTCGGTTCGGATGCGGTTTTTCAAAGTTAGCGAGGCCTACGCGAGCTTCGAGACCGACGCCGCCGAAGGCGACCTCATTCGGGAGGCCTACGACGCGCTGGCGGCCAACATCGAAGACGACGAGATGGTTCGCTGTGAGGACGCCGCCGACTGGCTAGAGGACCGGGAGGTCGACGCCGACCTGTCGGCCGCTCGTGCGTCGGCGGTCGACAAGCTCTCGGAGGCCGGGATGGAGCCCGTCCGCCCCCGCGTCCGATTTTTCCACCGCCACGGCCCCGACGAGGCCTTCGAGTCGATGATCGAGGCCATCGAGGGCGAAAAACGGGTCTACGAGGGCCACATCGACGCCTTCGAGATGGATCTCGACGAGGCCGAAGAGTTGGCCCGCGAGGTCGAAGTCGACACCGGCGGCTACGGCTTCATCCAGCCCTCGTCGATCTACCACCGGTTTATGACCGGCCTTACCGGCGGCAAGATGTCCTCGTCGATTCCGGCGAGTCACATCAGCCTGCTGGACGACCCCGACGAGGGGTACGACAAGGTCAAATCCGCGACGACGGGTGGCCGGGAGACCGCCGAAAAGCAGCGGGAACTCGGCGGCGAGGCCGACGACTGCCCGGTCTACGAACTGTATGCCTACCTCCTGGCCAACGACGACGACGATCTCGCCACGGAGGTCTACGAGGAGTGTGTCGGCGGCGAGCGGCTCTGCGGCGACTGTAAGGAGCAGGCAGCGGTGCTGATGAAGGAGTTCCTGAAAAACCATCAGGAGAAACGTGAGGAGGCGAAAGAACTGCTCGACGGGCTGGATATCGATCTCGATTCGGGTCGACGGGGTCCGGGCGGGTCGGAATAGCGGGGCCGTTACAACGCGAGGCTTACCACGTCAGCCACACGTCACCTTTGACTGTCTGTCGGCGCTCGATCAGGCCGACTTGCGCCATCTTCCGGAGGCGGGTTCGGATGGTCGACAGACTCACTTCGACCTCCGAAGCGATCCGTTCGGTCGACAGCACTTTGTGCTCTTCGAGGAGGTGGAGGATCGTCTCGTCTGGAAGCTCGTCGGCGGGGTGTGCCTCCTTCTCACAGTCGACGGTCACGAGCATATAAGGTCAATCGTGGATGTTAATTCTACCGGTCATCCGGGCTGGTCGGCGTTCGAGACGAATTCTCTCGGTCGACTTCTGTGATGTGATCTGTGACGCTGAACTCGCCGTAGACGACGTACACCCACAGCCAGAGCAGCAGCCCGCCGACGAGCACGCGGACCAACTGCAGTCGGACCGATGCGGCCAGCGACTGATCGAGTGCGAGGCTGTCGACGACCACGACCGACGGCAGATGAAAGCCGCCGGTCGGCGTCCCATAGAGGCTTCCGAGTGCGATTGCGCCACCGAGATGGAGGCCGATCGGGAGCCCCAGTCGACCCGTGAACACGTAGGCGGCGGCGTAATAGAGCCCGATGAGTGCTGCCGGGACCGCGACGCCGAGTCCACGAACCGGCCCGCCGATGAGTAACTCGAAGCCGCCGTAGCAGACCGCACTGACGGCGACCGCGATCCCGACTGCCCGCCGTGGGTCGACCGCTCGCTCCCCGACTACCTCGACAACGTTCGTGATGACGAGCCGCCGAAAGAGGAACTCCTGAAAGACGGCCGTTGACACCAGCGAGCCGAGTAATCCGACGAGCACGACCGCGCCGAGTGCGACCGAGTCGACACCGACGCCGCTGGGGTCGATTGTCATCGTCGTCTCGCCTGCCGTGACCGGCACGGCGACCATACAGGCCGCCGCGATGAGGCCGATCACGAGGCCGCCGCCGAAATCCCGGAGCCACGGGTTTGAGGGAACGAGGTCCATCATCGAGATCGGTCGGCGATCCAGACCCGATACGATTGCGAGCACCGAACCGAGGCCCACAATCGGGGCTGCGAGCTGGCCGCCGAGTAACAGTGCCGAGGTCGCGGTGTCGACCGGGGACTGCACTTCGAAGCCGACCGGGATCCACGCCGCGGCCGAGACACCGAGATACAGCGAGAGACCGACGACGAGCGGGACGAGCACCCGCCACGTCGGACGAACACGGTCGGTTTCGGGCAGATACCAGAGCTGTTTGCCGACGCCACGAGACTGGTCGTCGGCTGGAGGGCCGTCCATACCTGACGTTGCGCTCGACTGTTGAAAAATCTACAGTAATTCGACCACTGTGTGACTGACGCCTGGCGTCTTCCCGTCTTCGCAAACGCTAACTGTCGACCCCACAGAATCCTTCTCAACAACTGTATGCGACTCCCGGAATCACAGCTCGCGGTCTTGGAGACTGCGAACGCGACTGATGGAACAGCCACGGAGCGGCTGGCCGAAGAGACGGGGCTCGATCCCGCCGCCGTCACCCGCGCGGCCTTCGACCTCCGCGACGAGGGCCTCGTGACGGTCGACGAACGAACCGAAACCGACGCCGAACTCACCGACGAAGCCCGCGAGTACCTCGATGAAGGGCTCCCGGAGGTCCGGCTCTACCGCGCCGCCATTGAGGCTGGGGCCGACGACCCGGTCCCGATGGGGCAACTCATCGGCGCGTCGGGGCTCGGTGGCCCGCAGGTCGACATCGCTCTCTCCAACTTCGCGCGCAAGGGGTACGGTTCGATCGACTCCGGCGAGGTCTCAGCCGACCCGGAGACCCAAACCGCCCCCAAGGGAACAGAATGCCCGTAGCTCATGTTCTGCAGGACATCCCTCTTCCCGTTCTCAGTAGCTATCTTTGAGTGCCACCGGCGTTCAGGATCGTATTCATATTTCGCGTCGACCCGTAGGGCCGATCGT
>JAWOEO010000068.1:0-2745 GCA_046482755.1 Halohasta sp.
GTTCGACGCCGGCACCCGGATCCGGGAGACCATCGTCGGGATCGTCGCCGGGATGGCCGTCGGCGCGCCCGGCGTCCGCCGGGATCTGCCGATCGTCGCGTTTGCCGAGAAATCGGAGACCGATATCAAAGTCTCCGCGCGCGGGAGCCATCAGTTGATCCGAAAGGGACTGGATCTCTCGGTCGTCATGCGCGAGGCCTCGCGCGCGGTCGACGGCGACGGCGGCGGCCACGACGTTGCGGCGGGCGCGACGATCCCCGCCGGTCGACAACGCGAGTTCGTCGACCACGCCAACGAGGCCATTGGGGAACAACTCGGTGCGAGTGCGGAGTAACGAAGCCGTAGAATCAGGCGTTGCCGAGGTCGCGGAACATCACGCGGTAGTCGTCGGAGGACAGCGAGCCCGCCAGATCCAGCAGTTCGTCGTCGAGTTCGCTCATCCGGTCCAGCAGGGTGGTGTACTCCGTGCTGGCTTCGAGTTCGGCCTCGGACTTCTGGGATTCCAGCAAGGCCCGTTTCGAGGCCAGCGAGGCGGCCTCCCGGAGCAGCCCGCCGTACTCCGAGCGGACGAACAGCGTCTCGACGGCTTCGAGGAGTTCCGAGCGCGTGACTGGCTTGACGATATAGAGGTCGAACCCCATGTCGACGATGTCGAAGTCGGGTTCGACGCCGGTGACCATCGCCACGCGACAGTCGAAGTCCTGCTCGTCGATGAAATCCAGCACCTCCTCGCCGGGCGCGTCGGGCAGCCGCCGATCCAACAGGACGGCGTCGACGGCGGTTGTTGCCGGATCGTTACCGCCCTCGCCGAGGAGCGCGTCGATCCCCTCGCGGGCGGTTTCGGCGGTCAGCACCGTATACTCCGGTTCGAGAAACTGGACGTAGAGCTTCGTCACCGACGTGTCGTCCTCGACGACGAGTATCGTCCCTGCTGTCATGGTGGTGTCTCTCGATGGGACTGACGCCCCTGATCCCGCGGTCGGTCGGCGCTGCGCCACACACCCATCCGTACTGAGACATCCACAACCCTGAAGGTATAAATGTATCTACTGAACATTTGTCATAGATCCGGTAACAACCCGGTCGAGCCGGTGGGCTCTTTTAGTGGGTGGTCCTATTGTGTGTCAAACAGGTATGACAGACGTAGTTCCAACCGGGGTCGACGGACTCGATGCGATCCTCAACGGCGGCATCGTCGAAAACGCGACCGTCCTCGTCAGCGGGAATCCGGGGACCGGCAAGAGCATCTTCGGCATGCAGTTCCTCTATACGGGGGTCACCGAGTTCGACGAGCCCGGCATCTACATCTCCTTCGAGGAGAACGCCGACGATATCCTCGAATCCGCCGAGTCGGTCGGCTTCGACCGGTTCGGCGAGCTGGTCGAGGCCGGCGAGATCAAGATCTACGACAAACGCGACATGCTGAGCGACGGCGATTTCACGTCGACGATGGACAAACTGCTGGAGGACTTCTCGGCGGAGGCCTACGACCGACTCGTCCTCGACTCGCTGACGATGTTCCAACTGTTTTTCGACGACGAGCGCGAACAACGCACCTATCTCCTCAAGTTCTCCGACATCCTCAAGCAGTACGGGCTGACCTCACTGCTGATCAACGAACAGGCGGCGGTGTTCCCCGACACCGAGATCGGCCTGGAAAACTTCCTCACCGACGGCAACATCTACGTCATCCAGACGCCGACCGACTCCGGCGTCAACCGCTACGTCTGGGTCGCCAAAATGCGAAAACAGGACATCAACACCGATATCTTCCCGATGGAGATCGGCGAGGGCGGGATTACCGTCCACGACAGGGCCAGCGGCTTTTCGATGATGGGCGGCGACGGCGGCACGGGTGCGGGCGGCGGGCCCTCGTTTTAGCTTTTCGACATCGTCCGCCAGACGTCGTCGAGCTTGTTTTTGACCACCGACCGCTCGGAGAGCTCGATGTCGACCCCGTCGTCGAAGCTGATCTCGATCTCGTCGACGTTGCGCCGGTAGACCTTGATCCGGCGGTGTTCGTCCGACAGCGGCCGGTCGTGGAGCTCCAGCAGGTTGGTCTCGGTGAGCTCGTTGATCCGCCGGTAGCAGGTAGCGATAGGGACGTCCAACTCGTCGCTCAGATCCTGGGCGGATTTGGGGTCGGTCGTCGCCGAGAGGATCTCGGTATTGTATTTGTTACCGAGTACCTCGATGAGATCCTCAGATGTCATTGATTGATAATTGGGATACTCAGGATAAAAAGGGTATCGGTGGGCCTGTCGGCCCGAATCGCCATCCGCGTATCATGTTCGGTATTTAGACTGCGGTGGCCACGGCAGCGTGGCCCGTCGGTCGACTGTATTGGCTCCGATGGGCAGCAACACGCCGCCGGATTCACGCTACTAGTTACCAATCCAAACCTCCTGTTTTGTCGACGTGTTCCGGATTTCGGCCGTTTCAGGCCGTATACACGACCAACGCGTGATTATCAAATACAATACTTGCGGACATACCTTTATTATTCGGATCCTGTTTGTTGAGCGTAACGTCGGGTGCCACAGCGGACGGTACGCCGACGCGGAAACGACCCACTATGTTCAACGACACAGACCGCGGCCAGGTCGGCATTGGAACACTGATCGTGTTCATTGCCATGGTCCTGGTCGCCGCGATCGCAGCAGGGGTACTGATCAATACGGCCGGGTTACTCCAGACACAGGCCGAAACAACCGGCGAAGAGACACAACAGCAGGTCAGCGACCG
>JAWOEO010000123.1:0-18921 GCA_046482755.1 Halohasta sp.
CCAGGCCGCCAGCTACGCCCTCATGTTGGAAGAACGCGGCGTCGACGTCGACACCGGCACTCTGCTATATACCAAAAACACGACGCTTGAACGCACCGAGGAGTCGGGCGATCTCTCGCCGGCCAAGGAGTTCACGATGGGCACAGGGCTCTTGGAGTTCGTCGTCCGCTCGCGGAACGAACTGGCGGCCATGGAGGCCCGCGGGGAGATCCCGACCGGCTACGAGGCCGACGCCAAATGCGAGTACTGCTTCGAGCAGGACACCTGCATGGTCGTCTCGGGGCGGCTCGATCAGGCGTCGAAAGCGGGCGCGGTGGGTCGACCCATCCCCGCGGAGGAACGGGAGTACTTCGAGCGCTTCTACGAAGCCATCGAGGCCGAACGCCGCGCGGTCCACGACGAGTATCGCAAACTCTGGGAGCAAGGCGATCAGGAGCGGGCCGACGACGACCGGGCGCTGATCGGCCTCGAACCCAGTGAACAAAGAGAGATCGACGGCAATCGCTGGGAGCTTCGCGCCCGGAAGCCCGACGATGCGGTCTCGAAACTCCGCGAGGGCGACGTGGCGCTGGCCAGCGACGGCGACCCCGTCGAGGGCCACGCGGAACTCTGTCGGATCACCCAGCTCGACGAGGAGATCGTCGTCACGACCGACGAACCGGTCGACCTCTGTCGGCTCGACGTCTATCCCTCCGAACTCTCGGTCGACCGCATGCTGACCGCGCTCCACGACACCGTTCTGAAGAGCAGCGACGACCGCAAAGCGATCCTCTTCGGCCGCCGAGAGCCCGCCTTCGACGACGCCCACGAGACGTTTATCGACAACAACGAGGGCCAAAACCGAGCGGTCAATCTCGCGGTCAACGCCGAGGACTGCGCGTTGATTCACGGCCCACCCGGCACCGGGAAGACCTACACCATCGCCCGGCTGATCCGTGCGCTCGTCGACCGCGGCGACCGAGTCCTGTTGACTGCCTTTACCAACCGCGCGGTCGACAACGCCCTCGAAGCCCTCCGCGAGCAAGGATTTGAGGACGTCTGCCGGGTCGGCACCGACACCGGAATTCGGGAAGACATGCTCGACGTACAGTTGGAAACGCGCGGCGACCCCCACGAGCGTGCGGCGGAACTCCGGACCGCCCCGGTGGTCGCGGCGACGACCGCCAGTTGTGGCTCTCGGGTCATGCGGGAACAGCAGTTCGATGCCGCTGTCGTCGACGAGGCCTCGCAACTCACCGAGCCCTCGGCGTTGGCCGCCCTCAACTTGGCCGACCGGTTCGTGCTGGTCGGCGATCACGAGCAACTCCCGCCGGTCGTCCAGTCGGCCGACAATGCTGGCATGGACTCGGTCGACGGCGAGGAGCCAACAGCGGGGAATCCGCTGTCGACCTCGCTGTTCGAGCGGTTAATCGACGACTACCCCGAGGCGGCGGTGATGTTAACCCGCCAATACCGGATGTGCCAGCGGATTCAGGCCTTTTCGTCGGCCGCGTTCTACGACGGCGCGCTCCGGCCCGCGGCGGGTGCGGTCGCCGCGCAGTCGCTCGCTGAACTCTGTGATCCCGACTTGCTCCCGGCCGAACTCCGGGACGCGGTCGCGTTCCTCGATCCCGATGGCACGCGCGTGGGGAACACGAACCCGACGGAGGCCGACCGGGTAGCCGAGATCGTCGAGGCCTACATCGAGGCCGGTGTCGACCCCGAGGCGATCGGTGTCATCGCGCCGTTCCGCGCGCAGGTCGCCGAGATCAGTCGCCGTGTCGATGTGACCGTCGACACGGTCGACCGGTTTCAGGGGTCGAGCAAGCAGGTCATCATCGTCTCCTTCGTCGCCACCGGCCAACTGGAGGGACCGCTGTTCGAGGATCACCGACGGATCAACGTCGCGCTCACGCGAGCCAAAAAGGGACTGGTGCTCGTCGGTGACCGAGAGGCGCTGTCGACCGACCCGTTCTACCGTCGACTGCTCGAGTGGGCAGATCGGTAGGCAGTCACTACCGGGGCCGTTCGGCGTGACTGTATCTTTCGCCTGAACTACACTTTTCGGCCTCTGCACCGTGGCTGTGTGTATGAGTAGCAAACAAGAGACGCGCAGTTCGAAGGAGATCTCCCGGGAGTCCGGCCAGATCGGCGTCCGAGAGCTGTCGGTCGCGGGGCTGGCCGGCCTCGTCGGCATGCTCGCCATGCAGCCGATCTTCGGGGTGGCGACGGTGCTGGGCGTGCTCGACCCGATCGCGTTTTCGGGGTTCGCCAGCATCGTCGGCTACGGGCTGAACTTCTGGGGAGGGGTCGTCATCTTCGTACTCGGCGGGATCACCGTCCTGCCGCTGTTGTTCATCACGCTCGGGAACTATCTCCCGCCGGCGACGAGTATTCCGCTTCGCGGGGTTACTTACGGAACCATCGTCTGGACCGGCTTCGTGCTCGCCTTCTACACCGACCAGAGCGGTGTCGGACTCGTCGTCTATCTCGTGTTGACGCTCGTCAACCACTGGGTCTACGGTGCGGTGCTCGGCTCGGTCTACACGCGGTACGCCTCGATCGCGGCCTACGAAGTCTGACCGACACGGTCGACTCCGCCTTGGTAGGAGCGTGTTACCTATCTACAGGCTCTTCCTGACAACCCGTTCGAACGGGTTCGTGGTCGACGCGGAGCGTGCGCAACCGCCGTCAGTGGTATATAAATCGCATACACTTCGTAGCCAGTTACTACAGAACACCTGTACGTACATAGTATACCAATTCAACGGAACTGTATCCCGATACAACTGGTCAGAAATACTATATGTATAACCTTGTCCTAACGGGATATGGCAGAACGCCATTCGGACGACTCCGGGCAGAAAGCACAGCTTAATAGACGGGATTACATGCGGCTCGGCGGCACGGCCGTCGCCGCCGCGGCTATCGGCGGCGTCGGGGCAACGACGTCGGTCGTCGCCGCGCCGGAGACGGTCGTCGACCTCGGCGAAGAGGGCCTCAGCGACGGCGACGAGATCGACCCCTACCTCGAAGAGTTCGTCGACAACGGTGTCGAGGTCCGCGTCCCCGAGGGCGAGTATGACTGGAACGGCGACGGGTTTACGGGTGCGGTCCGTGATGCCGCGATCGTCGGGCAGGGCGAAGTGATTCTCAACAATACTGGAGGCGATTGGTACCAGACAGTTAAGGCCCGTGGCGGCACCGTCGAGATCCGCAACTTCACGGTTCGCGGCGAGGCGACCGGCAGCGACTCGCGGTTCCGACTCGATGCCGAGTCCGACGGCCGGATCGTGATCGACAACCTGAACTTCCCCGATGGCGGCGAAAGCGGCGCGGAGTCGAAGGCGTTCTACGTGCCGCGAGATCACGCGGGCGTCATCGAGATCCGCAACTGTTACTATGCGAACTTCGACGACAACGGGATCTACGCGAGTTCACCCGGCTACGACGACGGCAACGACGGGCAGGTCATCATCGAGAACTGCACCTCCCACAACAACAACATCGCGGGTATTCGGGTCGGTTCCTCGGAGAGTATCGTCCGGAACTGTCTCATTATCAACGACGCCGAGGCCTCGGAGTCGCCCAGCGGCGCACGGAACCAACGCGGGATCCGTGTCCGCACGCCCGGTGACGATCTGGTCATCGAGGACTGTGAGATCATTCACTCTTACGAGGGTGCTGGCGTTCCGATCCAGCTCCACGACGGTGCAGCGGGCGGCTCGGGGACGATCGACAACGTCCGGATCCTGAACAACACCAGCAGCGATGCGATCTCGGATCAGGACGGAAACACCGCCGAAGGTTGGACCGGTACCAACATCAGTATCACCGGCGATGGCGATCTGGACTACCCGTCGAACTTCGAGGCAACCACCGGCAGCGATGCCGAAGCCCCGACCGGCGAGGATCCACAGGGCGAGACCACCGATAGCTCGGAGTCGACAGACCCGTCGGATTCCTCAGGGGGCGCTGGCCCTGCTGAGGGCACCGACCGACTGCTGGTGACGACCGACCCATCAGACGGCGCGAGCTACGAGTTCACCGCGACCGACGAGATCACCCCGCGGTACGACCTCGACCAGTTCAACGCCAACGACGACTCGGTCGGCGAAAGCGCGACCGAAAACGACGACGGTACGTGGACTGCCACCGGCCAACTCTCGGGGGCGGGCACCAGCGGCGACTCCTTCGACGTCGCTGGCGACATCACGTCGGTCTCCATCGATGGCGACAGTGAGGCGGTCTCGCTGTTTCTCAACGACGAAGAACTCTCGGCGGACGACCTCGTCGACCAGTCTTCTGACGAGGAGTCGACCGACGACGAGCAGTCTCCTGACGAGGAGTCGACCGACGAAGAGCAGTCCGGAGAGGACCAGCAGCCGGATGATACCGACGACACCGACGACGACAAACTCCGCAACGTCCTGCTGCTCGACGGCACGGTCAGCGACGACCTCGCCCAGTACAAGGTCGTCGTTACCGGCCGGATCGAGCGGAGCGACTCGCTGAGTTCGACTGCCGACGGCGGCAGCCCGTGGGACGAGATCGACGACCGCGTCGGCGAATCGAGCGCGACCGGAATCGTCGCCAAGGGTCTCGACGGCTACCGGTTCTCCGGCGACCTCGTGAGCTTCCAGGTCAAGGGCCACGTCGACCTCACCGTCGAACAGGCCGAACAGTAGCCATGGCTGCATACAGTGACTGGGAGTCGCTCTCGGCGGATCCCGATCCGGTCGACGACCTCGGCTACGTCGGCACGGAGTGGGATGTCGTCCGGACGACCCAGAAGGACCGCTCGCACCTGCTGTTTTTGCCGCAGGACGAGGAACTCCTCCGACAGGAGGCGTTCGTGATCGCCAGCGAGTCGTCGGTCGTCGATATCGCAACCCACCGCTGACGGCCACCTGCCCTCCGGAGCCACGATCGCTGTTTTTGTTAGCCTGTTCCTACCGTCGTTCTACGGGCTCTCAACCCGACACAGGGTTCAATCGACGACGATCTCGTAGGGGAGCGTCGGATGGACGTGTCGACCCGAGTGTGCCGACTTGTCGACAACGGTCACCGAAATCGGCGCGCTACCGGCGGCGCGGTCGGTTGGATACCACTCCCGACCCGTCGGAATGACCACGAACCGGGCGTGTCGGTCGCCGACCCACGCGAACGTCTCGCTGGGCGTCCTCCACGGCGAGAGCCCGACTGTCGTTTCGAGCCACTCGACGAGCGCGGGCGGATCGCGGGCCGGGAGGCCGACCTCGGTCACGCCGTCAACGACGCTCGCCGACACCGCAGTCGGGCGTCGGTCGCCATCGTAACACAGACCTTCGAGCACGTTGCCCTCGCAGTCCTCGAAATACACCGCTGTCGCATCCAGAAACTCGAACCGGCGACTCGGCTCGCCGTCGACCGGGCTAATCGTCGCCCGGTCGGCTAGCCAGTCGGCGATCTCCGCGCCCTCAAGCAGCACTCGAAACGCCAGATGTGCGGGTGGGGCGGCGTCAGCCTCGGTAAACCGAAGGCCGGTCTCGCCGAGTCGCACACTCGGCCCGGTCCCGGCGCTGTCGGGAGCAGGGGCGAACCGAGAGCGATACCACTCGCCGATGCGCGGCGGGTCGACGGCCGGAATCGTCACCCGTGTGAACTGCATTGGTGGGTCTCGGGCCGGCAACCGGTTATAAATAGTGGGAGCCGGTCTATCTCACTCCAGTTCGACCGCGTCGGCCCCGTCGTCGATCTCCGCGAGGACACGGTCGTGGAACTCCTGAAGCACTGCGCTTTCGTCGTCGGCCAGTACGACGTCGCTGGCCATCAGCGTCGCCAGCCCGAACGCCCGCGGGCTCGGGGAGTCGACGGTGTGGGCCTCGATTCCGATCTCGCCGCTCTCAACCCGCTGTAGGAACTGCTTAACGCCGGTTATGTTGAGCTTATCCTCGGTGAGCTCCCGGTAGGTTTCCTCGATGACCGCAAAAGAATCGAGGTCTTGGGCGAACGACAGCAGCATCTCGCTGGAGACCTGCTGTTGGGCGGCGGACTTCTCGTGGCCCTTGTAGCGTTTGAGGATCATCAGCGACCGGGTGGCGTTGATCCGGAAGTAGCGTTGGAGGAGGTCAGTCCCGTCGAGGGCCGCTCGCAACTCCTCGGTTACCGAGTCGGGATCGAGTCCGCGGATAATGCCGGCGACGTCGACCTTCCGATTGAGCGGCATGGCGATCGAGAACCCGTTGTCGTCGACCGCCACCTGCACGTTCGCCGTCGCGTGCTGGGCGCAGTGGAAGGCGACCAGCCGCGAGAGCCCGTCGTTGAACGCCCGACCGTAGTTCGAGTGAACGTAGAACCGGCGACGGTACTCGGCGCGGTCGATCTCGGTTTCGATCACCAGCCGCTCGTCGGTACTCACCGGCGCATCGCCGAGATACCGCCGCTGTTCGTCGTACAGCCGGCTGATCGCCCGAACGCTGTGTTCGTCGATCGGGAACTCCCGAAGCCAGCTTCTGACGCCTTCGATCCCGCCGGACTCGAACCGCTCGCAGAGTTCGGTCTGGAAGTCGACGATCGCACGGCCGAGATCGTAGGATAGCGGCAGTCGCTCGGAGAACCACGAGGGAACTGTCGGCCGCGCCGCAGTCGGCTCGACATACACCTTCGAGCCGCGCCGGTAGCAGTACTCGAAGTGCTGGCCGCCGAGGACGAACACATCGCCGGGATCGAGCGTGTCGAGATACCCCTCGTCGAGGGTGCCAACCCACTCGCCGTCGCTCCGAGTGTGGACCGCACAGGTGAACGAATCGGGGATCGT
This sequence comes from Halohasta sp., assembly GCA_046482755.1. GTDB lineage: Archaea > Halobacteriota > Halobacteria > Halobacteriales > Haloferacaceae > Halohasta. The sequence continues at coordinate 6,779 of JAWOEO010000123.1, forward strand.
CCCGATGTTGGTCATGTAAATCACGCGGGCCAGCCGGCCGCGCTTGCCGATCAGTGGCTCGCCGACCGGGAAATCAGGGTAGTGGTGCTCGCCGTCGGGTGGATCGTTCGTGTCGCGCCAGACCTTCGCGTACACGTTGTTGTCTTCGAGCCCGGGGTAGTCCGCCGTTAGGTAGCGCATAAGGCGTTCCCAGTCGGTGGGGTCGTGGTTACGGAACGGATACGCCCGTCGGAGCGTCGACGTCGCGTCGTCCTCTCGCCGGACGCCGTTTATCGCCATCCCGTAGACGTGTTGGGCGGCGACATCGGCGGCGTTCTCGGGGACGAACACGCGGTCGACGAACCCCTCCTCGGCCTGCTGTAGCATTACCGCACACTCGATGAGCTCGTCCCGATCCAGCGCGATCACCCGCCCCGTGACGGTCTGGCCGATCCGGTGGCCAGCACGGCCGACCCGCTGGAGCAGCGAGGCAACCGATTTCGGCGAACCGAGCTGGACGACCAGATCCAGGTGGGGCATGTCGATCCCGAGTTCCAGACTGGTCGAGGTCGTCACCACGTCGAGTTCGCCGGCTTTCAATCCCTCCTCGATCTCCGTGCGGCGGTCCTTCGAGAGGCTACCGTGGTGACAGCCGGAGGTAGTCTCATCATACCGGTCGGGAAACCGCTCGCGGAGCCGCTTGAGGACGCGTTCGGCCCCCGACCGGGTGTTGGTGAACACGAGCGTGTTGGTGTGGTCGGCGATCAGGTCGTCGAGCCGGTCGTACAGCCGGTCTTGGATCACCTCCCGAGGTGTGTCGATGAGGTCGTCGGTCGGACACTCCAGTTCGATATCGAACTCCCGGACGAACCGCGCGTCGACCAGTTCGTACGGCCGCGGCTCGCCGCCCGGTTCGTTGCGGCCGACGAGGAACTCCGCGACCGTAGTGAGTGGTTCGACGGTCGCCGAACAGCCGATCCGGGTCGGCGATTTCTCGGTCATGGCTTCGAGCCGTTCGAGCGAGACCGAGAGGTGGGTGCCGCGTTTGTTCGCCGCGAGGCTGTGGATCTCGTCGACGATCACGTACTCGACGGTTTCGAGTTTCCGTTTGAACTTCGGGGAGTTCAGCAGGATCGCCAACGTCTCGGGAGTCGTGTTGAGGATGTGCGGCGTCTCCTCCAACATCCGCTGGCGGGCGGCGCTGTCGGTGTCGCCGTGGCGGATCGCTTGCCGGAGCTCGGTGTCGACGCCGCGGTCGGCCAGCCGCTCGGCGATCCCCTCCAGCGGGACGGTGAGGTTGCGGTTGATGTCGTTGGCCAGCGATTTCAGTGGCGAGACGTAGAGACAGTACACCGAGTTCTCAAGGCCGGTCTCGCGCTCCCGGCGGAACAGCTCGTTGATGATCGCCGCGAACGACGCCAGCGTCTTGCCGGAGCCGGTCGGCGCACAGATCAGGGCGTTGCGGCCCGCGTGGATGTGGGGAATCGCCTCGCGCTGGGGCGGCGTGAAGAAGCCGCCGTTGTCGGGGACGTATGCGCCGAACTGCTCGACCCACCACTCCCGGACCGCCGGCTCGAACAGTTCGAGGACGTCGCCGTCGGTGATGTCGACCGTCTCCGGGTCGAACGGGAGGTCGGCGTCGGCTGCCGCGAGGTGGTCGCGGCCGGAGGGAGCCATCGACAGTCGGTTGTCGGCGGCCGCGTAAGTCGGTTGTGCCGGCAGATCCATCCGAACCCATTTGGGAGCCAGCGGCGTTCGGCCCAGTATGGAACTCACCTTTCTGGGGACGGGGTCGGCGATGCCGACCGGCGATCGGGTGCAGACCGGCCTCCTGCTGACGGGCGGCGAGCGGTCGCTGCTGGTCGACTGCGGCAGCGGCGTGCTCCACCGGCTCGCCAACACCGAACCGGGGTACGAAGGCGTCAGTAGTCTCCTCCTAACCCACCACCACCTCGACCACGTTGCGGATCTGTTGCCGCTTTTGAAAGCGCGGTGGCTTGCCGGCGACGCCCACCTCGAAATCGTCGGCCCACAGGGAACCAAGGCGCTGGTCGACGGCCTGCTGTCGGTCCACGACTACCTCGACGGTCGGGTCGACCTCCGGATCCGGGAGGTGGCTGCCGGCCGGCCCTTCGAGGTCGCCGGCTTCACCGTCGAGGCCCACGAAACTCGTCACTCGATGGACGGGCTGGCCTACCGGTTTGCCGACGACAGCGAGTCGCCGGTGGTCGCCTTCAGCGGCGACTCGGAGGCCACCGGCGGGCTCGCACGGTTCGCCGACGGCTGTCGCGTGTTCGTCCACGACTGTTCGTTCCCCGACGACGTCGACGTCGACGGCCACCCGACGCCGACACGGCTCGGGGAGGTACTGGCCGACTGTGCGGTCGACCGGCTGTATCTCACACATCTCTATCCACACACCGAGGGTCGCCACGAGGAGATGCGGCGGGCGATCGCAGCCGCCGGCTTCGACGGCGAGATCCGGGTCGCCCGCGATGGGTTACGGGTCGACCTCGCACAGCCAGATAGTCAGTGATTCGTGCTCCCCGCTACACCGATATACAACAAGACGCCGCAGACGCAACCGTCTCCTGTAGTAGGACGTTCCTACTGGTCGGTAGGACTACTCTAACAGGCCGATATCCTTGGCGACCAGATCCTGTATCTGGGATTTGAGCACGGGGTCGACCTCGGCGCAGGCCTCGCCGTCGTGGCGGTTCTCGTTGTGTCGTTCGAGTTGGTCGGCCACCTCGGAAAGCGGTACGGTCGTCTCGGTCCCGCAGGCCTCACAGACGATGGGAACCGTCGGATCGTCAGTCTCGTCGGTCATACTCGCCAGTTTCCCTGTGGGTTCAAAACCGGTCCGGTTCCGGAGGAACGTTCCTGATGAACTCCTCACTGTCTGGACGGTCGTATTCGTCAATTATATTCGCCACTTATATTTTAGTGTGGTCCGAGCATTCAGTCGATGAGACGTTGTCATCCATACACGTCGTGTCGGTTCAGGACCGCAATCCGTACTCGTCAGCCTGGCGGTTGGGGGGTGTAGTAAATGGTTTCCCAAACGGTCGCCCTCGCGTCGACGGTGGCTACGCTGGCCGTTTTCACCGTCGCCGGACTCTGGTATGCTCGCGGTCGGGTGGGGACGGTCGAAGACCTGTTGACCGCGCGGAACTCCACCGGGACGGCGGCGATGACTGCGACGCTCATCGCCTCAACGATGGGCGCGTGGATCCTGTTTAGCCCTGCCGAGGCCGGTGCTGCCTTCGGGGGGATCACCGCGGTGTTGGGGTACGCCATTGGGAGTGCCATACCCCTGCTGTTTTTCATTCCGGTCGGTGCCCGGATCCGCGAGCTGATGCCGAGGGGTCACTCGCTGACCGAGTTCGTCCTCGTCCGGTTCGGGCCGGCGATGTATCTCGTGGTGCTCGTCGTCTCGGTGTTCTACATGTTCATCTTCCTCGCGGCGGAGATGACCGCTATCGCGGGCTCGCTCGAACTGGTTGCCGGGGTGCCGGCGTGGCAGACCGCCACCGCCGTCGGGCTGTTCGTCCTCGTGTATACGGCCTACGGTGGGCTGGTCGCCAGCATCTTCACCGATACCGTCCAGACGCTTGTTATTCTCCCCCTACTGGGGGTCGGCTTCGGGGCGGCAGTCCTCTCGCTGGGGGGCACCGACGCCATCTACACTACTGCAATGTCGACCGATCCCACGCTGCTCGATCCGGGCTTCGGGCCCGGCCTCGAGTTCGGCCTCTATGTCGTCTTCGCGGTGCTTGGGGCGAACATGCTGAATCAGGGGATCTGGCAGCGCGTCTACGCTGCCGACGGCGCGTCGACGCTCTCCCGATCGTTTGGGGTTGCCGCACTGACGGTCGTGCCGATGGTCCTTCTGGCTGGCCTGTTCGGCGTCGCCGCCTCCGGGCTCGGATTGGTCACTCCTGAAACCCAGAGCGTCGCCTTCTTCCTCGTCGTTTCCGAGGTACTGCCGGAGACGGTCACCCTCGCCGTGGTGCTGTTGGTCGTCCTGTTGGTGATGAGTTCGGCCGACACGATGCTGAACGCGATTTCGAGTCTGGTGACCGTCGACCTCGCCCGGCTCGGGGCGATCGATGGCCAGCAGTCGCTTCGACTCGTCGGTCGGGGAGTCACTGTCGCCGTCGCCTTCGGGGCGATCGGCATCGGTGCACAGGGCTACAGCGTCCTCCAGCTGTTCCTCACTGCCGACCTGCTGGCAGCGGCCGTCTTCGTTCCGCTGATCTGGGGGTTGTACGCCGAGGCGTTGAGCGAACGCGGTGCCCTAGTCGGCTGCGTCGCCGGGCTGGTGGTAGGCATCGCCTACTCACCGATGCTTCGGGGGCTGTTGCTGGTCGTCCCCGGCGTCGACGGCCTGTTGCCCGAGCCGGCATTCCTGCCCGCGTTCCTCGGAGCAACGGGGGTCTCGACGCTGGTGACCGGTCTCGCGGTGGCCGTCGGGAGTGCGGACTTCGAGTTCGAGGCGCTGTCGACGGAGCTCCGGTCGTTCGACGAGCCGGCGGCCGCCGACCCGCAAGCAGCCGGGGAGGTGTCGGACTGATGGTCCTCGGACCGACGCTGTTCGCTGTCGTCGTCTGGGGAGCCGTCGGCAGCGTCCTCGCGGCGTTCGCCTACCTCCTCGGACTGCTCGTCGACCGCCGCCGGACCGCACAGAGCCGGTAGGACCCCCGTTGTGCGACCGATTCCTGCGACACGAGCCACTACATGAAACCGGTTTCGGTTTCAATTGTCGTCGGAAAGACCGCTCATTTAAGACTGCGAGGAAACCATATCGGTGCATGGGCGCGCCACTGGAAGACGAGTTCGGTCGGGAGGTGACCGAGGTCCGGATCTCGCTGACAGACCGCTGTAACTTCGATTGTATCTACTGCCACAACGAGGGCCTCGGCGACACCCGCGGGCCGATGGAGCCCGCTGACGATGAGTTGACTGCCGACGAGATCGTTCGGTTTCTGGAGGTCGTCGCGGAGTTCGGCATCGAGAAAGTCAAATACACCGGCGGCGAGCCGATGTTGCGGCAGGACCTCGAAACGATCGTCCGCCGGACGCCCGATTCGATGGAAGCCTCGCTGACGACCAACGGGACGTTCCTCCGGGGTCGCGCCGAGGCGCTCAGGGAGGCCGGACTCGCCCGCGTCAACATCTCACAGGACGCGCTCGATCCCGAAGAGTTCGCCGCGGTCACGAAGTCCGGGGCCTACGAATCGGTGCTCGACGGCGTCGACGCCGCCCTCGAAGCCGGGTTAGCCCCCGTAAAACTAAATATGGTGGTCTTTGAGCACACCGCCGGCTACGTCGAGGGGATGGTCGAACACGTCGCCGACCGGGAGGGACTCCAGCTCCAGCTGATCGAGTACATGCCCGAACTCACGGGGCGGCCGGAGTGGAACATCGATATCGGACGGGTCCACGACTGGCTCGGGGAGATCGCCGACACCGTCGAGCGCCGCGAGATGCACAACCGGCGGCGCTACTGGATCTCCAGCACCGACCCCGACGCGCCGCCCGCAGACGATCCCGCCGACCGCGGTATGGTCGAGATCGTCGACCCCGTCGAGAACCCGGCGTTCTGTGCGAACTGCCACCGCGTGCGCGTCACACATGAGGGATATCTCAAGGGCTGTCTCAACCGGAACGACGACCTCCGGTCGATGGGTGAGTTGAGCCGCGAGGAGATTCGAGCGGCGTTCCGTGAGGTCGTCGACAACCGCGTCCCCTACTACGGCGAGTACCTCGTCGAGGGCGACGACGGGTGGGAACTCAACGAGGCGTACGTCGACGCCTGAGAGTTCATCCCAGACGGCTGCCGCTTCGACCCGACTTTCGGCCCGGTATTTGCCGACTACTTATCAGTTAGCGACGAACAGTACGGCTGTGACACTGACCGTCTTCGGTGCGAACGGGCCGCTGGGTCGGCGGCTGGTCGAACAGGCCGCCGACCGTGGCCACCGGGTGCGGGCGGTCGTGGGGGGTGGGGATTCGCCTCCCGAATTTCCGCCGGAGGTGACGGTCATCGAAGCCGACGTCTACGAGGGCACGAACGTCGAGGCGGCCGTCGAGGGGTCGGCAGCGGTCGCCAACGTCTGCCGGCACTCGACGCTGACGCCGCCTGACTACGCCGCTGTCGGCGGCCGGCAGGTTCTGGAGGCGATGGCGGCGGTCGGCCCCGACCGGTATCTCACGGTCGTGCCGGCAGCCGCGGGTCCCGACACTACGACCGGCGTCGGCGGACGGCTGGCGGTCGCGCTGTTCCGGCTGCTCCGGCCGCGGGTTACCGCCGATGCCGCCGCCCACGTCGACGACGTGACCGACCGGGACCTCGACTGGACGGTGATCCGACCGCTCCGGCTGACCGAGGGGCCGCCGACCCGGCGGTACAAGACAGGGGAGCTCCCCCTCGGCATCCGGGGAGTTACCCACGGGGATGCCGCGGCGTTCCTGCTGGACTGTTATGAGCGTGGGATCTACTGCCGCATGCAGCCGAAGATCCGTCCCTAGGCCGAGCTACCGTCCGTGTCGACTGTGAATGGGGCGTGACAGGCGTCGACACCCCGGCATCGGTTCGTGATGTTTAAGTGCTGGAGTTGATTCTATTCGGGCGTAGTACTGTAGGGGCGCGGCGTCCCGAGTCCATGCGGGCGACGATACAAGACAGCGTGTTGCGGTAGCCAAGCCTGGCCCAAGGCGCAGGGTTGCTAACTCTGTGGCGTCACTGCCTCCGGGGTTCGAATCCCCGCCGCAACGCTCGCACAACTGACAATAGCTATGAGTGCAGAAGAACCAGAAGACGGCTTGACAGAGGAGGAAGAGGAGAACCTCCGCTACTTCGTCCGGATCGGCCAGACCGATCTCGACGGGACGAAGACTGTCGAGCGCAGTCTCACTGACATGAACGGCATCGGACAGCGCACCGCCCGCATCGTGGCGGACGCCTCCGGGGTAGACCGAACCGCGACGTTCGGCCTGCTCGACGAGGAAGAGATCGACGCCGTCGTCGACGTCGTCGAAAACATCGAGGACCACGTCCCCGAGTGGATGTGCAACCGGCAGCACGACTTCTACACCGGCGACACCAACCATATCGTCGGCGGGGACCTCAACCAGCAGCGCCGACAGGACATCAACCGGATGCAGATGATCGACTCCTACAAGGGTGTGCGCCACAAGCGCGGCCAGAAGGTCCGCGGCCAGCGCACCAAGTCCACCGGCCGGACCGAGGGGACGATCGGTGTCAACGTCGAGCGGATCAAGGAAGAACAGGCCGAAGAGGCCGCAGGCGAAGGTGACGACGAATGACGACCGGTCAGAACACCAAACGCTACGAGACGCCGAACCACCCATATCAGGGCGAGCGGATCGCCGACGAGAGCAGCCTGCTCGGCCGCTACGGCCTCAAGAACAAAGAGGAGCTGTGGCGCGCCCAGTCGGAACTGCGTTCGATCCGACGCGAGGCCCGTCGACTCATCGGCGAGTCGCAGGGTGACGTCGACGAGGCCGAGGCCGCCGGCGCGGAGTTCCTGACTAAACTCCGCCGCTACGGCATCCTCAGCGAGAACGACTCGATCACCGACGTGCTGTCGCTCGACGAGACCGACATCCTCGAACGGCGGCTCCAGACGGTCGTCTACCGCAAGGGGCTGGCCTCGACGCCACAGCAGGCCCGTCAGTTCATCACCCACGGCCACATCACCGTCGACGGCGCCCGCGCGAAAGCGCCCTCGCGGAAGGTCGAGGCCGGCCAGGCAGCCCTCGTCGACTACGACGAGACGAGCCCGATCGCCGACGAACTCCACCCAGCACGGGCGGAGGCACAGGAGTAACCAATCATGAGTGAAACACAAGACGACAAGTGGGGCATCGCCCACGTGTTTTCGTCGTTCAACAACACCCTCATCACGATCACCGATTTGACGGGTGCCGAAACCATCGTCAAATCCTCCGGTGGGACCGTGGTGAAGCAGAACCGGGACGAGGCGTCGCCGTATGCGGCCATGCAGATGGCCGAGACCGTCGCCGAACAGGTCAAGGCCGCCGGCATCGCCGGCCTGCACGTTCGCGTGCGCGGCCCGGGCGGCAACGGGAACAAATCCCCCGGCCCCGGCGCGCAGGCGACGATCCGCGCGCTGGCCCGAGCCGGCATCGAGATCGGCCGGATCGAAGACGTGACGCCGATCCCGCACGACGGCACCCGCGCCCCGAAGAACAAGCGAGTCTAACGACGCATGGCACAGGAATTCGACGTTGAGTTCATCGAACGGGCGGATCGCAAGGCGCGGTTCCTCGTCCGTGGACTCTCGCCGGCACTCGCAAACGGCTTCCGGCGGGCGATGATCGCCGACGTGCCGACGTTCTCGATCGACACCGTCAGGTTCACCGAGAACTCCTCGGTGATGTTCGACGAGATGATCGCCCTCCGGCTCGGGTTGGTGCCGCTGACCACGCCGCTGGACGACTTCGAGATCGGCGACACCGTCACCGTCGCCCTCGACGTCGAGGGGCCGGCGACCGCCTACTCGGGCGATATCGAGACCAGCGACGAACTGGTCGTCCCGGCCGACGAGAACGTGCCGATTATCGAGCTCAAAGACGGCCAACGCCTCGAGTTCGAGGCCGACGCGGTGCTCGACCGCGGGAAGGAACACGCCAAACACCAAGGCGGCGTCTCGGTCGGGTTCCGACACCTCCAGGCAGTCGAAGTCGTCGACGATATCGGCGAGTTCGACGACCAGGAGCCGCAGATCCTCCGGGGCGTCATCGAGACGCCGGACGGCGAGGTCGTCCTCACCGACGAGTTCGACAACGACCTCACCAACCGCTATCCCGGCAAGGAACTCGACGTGACCGACGTGCCCGGTGCCTACGTGTTCCACGTCGAGACCGACGGCTCGCTGTCGGTCGACGAACTGGTGCTCCGCGCCGCCGAGGAACTCGGCTCGCGTGCGGACGAACTACACGACGCAGTTACAGTCTAACAGACGATGCCCACACCACCGATGCACCCGGCCGCCCGCCCTGCCGACGAGACAGCCGTCTCGCCGCGCGGCGGCCGGCACCGACGGCCGATGACTGGCCGCCGGCCCACCCGCTGTCGCCTGATGGCAGGCCGGCAGTGTGGGTGGATCGAAAGCGCTAAAGGGTGGAGTGGGCTACACCGGAGTGCGAGCAGGGATAGCCAAGTCAGGCCAACGGCGCAGCGTTCAGGGCGCTGTCCCATAGGGGTCCGCAGGTTCAAATCCTGCTCCCTGCACTCCGTTTTCTATCAGGAGAGTAATAATGAGCAGTAAGACGAATCCGAGACTCCAGAGTCTCATCGCCGAGCTGAAGACGGCCGCAGGCGACACCGATGCCGCAGTCTGGCAGGACGTCGCCGACCGTCTCGAAAAGCCCCGGCGCACCCACGCGGAAGTCAATCTCGGTCGCATCGAACGGTACGCCCGTGACGATGAGACCGTCGTCGTCCCAGGAAAGGTCCTGGGCAGTGGTGTGCTCGAAACGAACGTCACCGTCGCCGCCGTCGACTTCTCGTCGACGGCCGAGACCAAGATCGGTCAGGTCGGCGACGCCGTAAGCCTCGAATCGGTTCTCGACGAGAACCCCGAGGGAGCCAACGTGCGGGTGATCCGATGAGCGCCGCCGAGTTCGAGGTCGACGTCGTCGTCGATGCCCGGGACTGCATTCTCGGTCGCGTCGCCAGCGAGGTCGCCCAGAAGGTCCTCGACGGTGAGCGCGTCGCGGTGGTCAACGCCGAGGACGCCGTCATCACCGGCAACGCCGACGACACCATGTCGACCTACCGCAAACGTGCGGAGGTCGGCTCCGACCGCGGCCCGTACTACCCCAAACGACCGGACCGCATCTTCAAGCGGTCGATCCGCGGGATGATCCCGTACAAGAAGGAACACGGCCGTGAGGCCTTCGAGAACGTCCGCGTCTATGTGGGCAACCCCTACGACGAGGACGGCGAGGTGCTCGAGGGCACCTCGCTGGATCGCCTGTCGAACATCAAGTTCATCTCGCTCGGAGAGATCTCCGCGAAACTGGGAGCGAACGTCACATGGTAACCAACACATCAGGCAAGAAGAAGACGGCCGTCGCCCGCGCCACCGTGCGCGACGGCGAGGGTCGCGTCCGTATCAACTCCCAGCCAGTCGAGCTGGTCGAACCGGAGATGGGCCGGCTCAAGATGCTCGAGCCGTTCCGCATCGCCGGCGACGACCTCCGTGACAGCGTCGACATCGACGTCACTGTCAACGGTGGGGGCTTCAGCGGCCAGGCCGACGCCGTCCGAACGGCGCTGGCCCGTGGGCTCGTCCAGCATCTTAATGATGCAGAACTGCGTGAAGCGTACATGCAGTTCGATCGCTCGCTGCTGGTCAACGACGTCCGGCAGTCCGAGCCGAAGAAGTGGGGCGGTCCCGGCGCACGTGCCCGCTACCAGAAGTCCTACCGCTGAGGTGACCCAACTATGATGATCCCAGTCCGGTGTTTCACCTGTGGCAAGGTCATCGGTGAACACTACGAGGAGTTCGAAGAACGGTCACAGCGTGGCGAAGATCCCGCCGCGGTGCTCGACGACCTCGGGGTCGACCGCCACTGCTGTCGCCGGATGATGGTGTCGCACACCGACCTCGTCGACGTCGTCGCCCCCTACCAATGAGAGGCCAGTACAACCGCTACGAGAAGGCACGGATCCTCGGCGCACGAGCGCTGCAGGTTTCCTACGGTGCGCCCGTCCTCGTCGAGAGCCAACAGAGCGAACCCATCCTCATCGCGGCCGAGGAGTACGACGCGGGCGTCCTGCCGTTTACGGTCAAACGCGACTAATACAATGACACAGATTACCTCGATTTCACTCCGACGCGTGCTCGACTCCCGTGGCAACCCCACGGTCGAAGCGGACGTGCTCACCGAATCCGGCGGCTTCGGCCGCGCGGCTGCGCCCTCGGGCGCATCGACCGGCGAGTACGAGGCGATCGAACTTCCACCGGCGGAAGCGATCGCCAACGCGAGAGAACACGCCGTCCCCCGACTGGTCGACTCCGTCTACGCGGGCGACCAGCGCGCGGTCGACGGCGCGCTCCGGGCGGCCGACGGCACCGAGAACTTCTCGGAGATCGGCGCCAACAGCGCAGTCGCCATCTCGATGGCCGCCGCGAAGGCCGCAGCCGACGTGCTGGGGGCACCGCTCTACCAGCACCTCGGCGGCGCGTTCCGTGGCGAGAACTTCCCCATCCCGCTCGGCAACGTCGTCGGCGGCGGCGAACACGCCAAGGACGCCACCGACATCCAGGAGTTCCTCGCAGCCCCGGTCGGCGCACCGAGCGTCGCCGAGGCCGTCTTCGCCAACGCGAAGGTCCACGGCGCGGCTGGCGACATCCTCGACGAACGCGGCATCGGCGCTGGCAAAGGCGACGAGGGTGCGTGGGCCCCGCCGGTCGACGACAGCGCGGCCTTCGAGATCATGGACGAGGCGACCTCCAGAGTGGAAGACGAGGTCGGCTTCGAGATCAAGTTCGGGCTCGACGTCGCCGCCTCCGAGATGTACGAGGACGGAGCCTACCAGTACAGCGACGGTGAGAAGTCGACCGACGAGCAGATCGAGTACATCGCCGACCTCGTCGAGGAGTACGACCTCGCCTACGTCGAGGACCCCCTCGACGAGAACGACTACGAGGCCTTCGCCGAGCTGACCGAGCTGGTCGGCGATCAGACGCTGATCTGTGGCGACGACCTGTTCGTCACCAACGTCTCCCGGCTGCAGGACGGGATCGATCAGGACGCCGCCAACAGCATCCTCATCAAACCCAACCAGATCGGCTCGCTGTCGGACACCGTCGACGCCATCGAGCTGGCGGTTCGCAACGGCTACGAGACGATCATCTCCCACCGGTCGGGCGAGACCGAAGACACGACGATTGCACACCTCGCGGTCGCAACCGACGCCGGCTTCATCAAGACCGGCACCGTTGCGGGCGAGCGAACCGCCAAACTCAACGAACTGATCAGAATCGCGGACGACGCAGTATGAGCGACAACGAATCCGAAATCGAACAGGAGGCGCAGGACGCCGCCGACGAGGCCGAGGAGGCCCCCGTCGACGACGCGCCTGTCGCCGAGGAACCGGCCGC
>JAWOEO010000127.1:0-9321 GCA_046482755.1 Halohasta sp.
CCGAGGGCTATGTGAACGGCCTTCTCCACAACGACACCTACTACATGCCGGTGTGGAACACCGGTAACGATTCCGCCGCGGAACTGGCCTTCAACGAAGCCATTCCCGGATATAACATCACCCCGGTTTACTATTCCAGCTTCGAGAACACCGATGCCCTCCACTGCAGAAGCAGGAACGTCATTGACAGATACATGCTGGAGGTCCTCCACACACCGGTGGCTCCCGAGCAGTCCGGCTTCCCGGTGGAGATAACCGCCTTCATAAGGCCGAACCCGGCCAACACGCTGGTCTCCGCAGGGCTTTACTACCGGGTGAACTCCGGGTCCTTCTCACAGGTCACCATGACCCCCGCCGGCTCAGGCAACTACAGCGCAGCCATTCCCGGTCAGTCCAACGGCGACTTCGTGGAGTACTACATAAGGGCCGAGGATTCCTCCGGCAGGGTGTCCGCCCACCCCCAGTACGCCCCTGGAACATGGTTCAACGGTTATACCGTGAACTCCACCGGTGTAGAGGAAGGTTCATCATCCCCTGCGGTGCCCGGCATGGTCAGCGGTAATCCCTTCCGTAACTCCATGGTCTTCGCCGGTGAGCCGGAAACCGCCTTTGCCGTTTACGACTCCGCAGGAAGGCTTGTTCCGTGTAGCCCCCCACGTGATATTAACCTACTGCCGATTTATGATGTTTTTTCAGGATATGTCGGCAGTCGGAGCGACTCGGCGCTGCCGGTCACAAATGGGAGGTCGACGGCCTCGGCGTCGACCGGGTCGGTCCCCTCTACGGGGTCGACGGTCGCCCCATCGAGCGTCGCCCCGAAGTCGACGAAGGCCATGGCGATGGGCGCGCCGACCGAGGGGCCCTCGATTGCCCGCGTGATCTCGCCGACCGACTCGCCGTCGGCGGTCACCGCCGAGCCGGCCTCGACGAGTTCGTCAGTTCGGAGGCCGACCAGCCGCGAACTCGGCCGGCCGCGGTTTGCGACTTTCGAGACGAGCTCTTGGCCGACGTAACAGCCCTTCTCGAAGTCGAGTCCGTGGCGGAGCCCCGCGGTGTTGGGCACCCGACCGTCGAGTTCGGACTCGAACAGCGGGGTGCCGGCTTCGAGCGTCAGCGAGTCGAAGGTTCGGTAGCCGAAGGGAGCCGCGTTGAGCCCGCGGTTGATGAGTGTATCCAGTAGCTCCTCGGCGTCGCTGGCCCCACAGATTACCTCGTATCCCTCCTCGCCGGTCGGGTTGTCGCTGGCGACGACGGTCACGCCGGCATCGCCCATCGAGCCGCGCTCGAAGGTGAGTTCGGGTTCCGGCGCGCCAGCATGGTTGAGCACCGAGGCGATCTTCTCGGTCGACATCGGGCCATGGACGCCGAAAACGCCGAACTCCGCAGAGGCGTCGCTGATCTCGACGTCCTGAATGAAGACCTTCTCGCGCCACTCCTCGGCCAGCGGCCCGGCCTCTGCTGGTGGCGTGAACAGCAGAAGCTTCTCGCCGGCGTTGTAGATGTAGAGATCCGACTGGATCCGGCCCTGTGGATTCAACAGGAGGGCGTAACAGCCCGCGCCGTTTTCGTCGGGGACGCGGTTGGAGACGATGTTGTCGACGTACTCGATGCGATCGTCGCCCTCGACGGCGACGATGCCGTAGGCCATCTCGATCACGCCGACCCCGTTGCGGACCGCCCGATGGGCGACTTCGGGGCGGCCGTAGTGGTCGACGACCTCGCGGCCGCTCCGGGTGGCGAACGTCGCACCGAGATCGGTGTGACCGTCTCCGACGAGTGTCATTACTGGCCCAAGGCCCCGGTGGAGTAAAACAGCGACGCCTCGCAGGTCACAAGCCGAGGCGGTCCCGAAGTACGTCGACCCACGTCTCGTCGTCGGGGGTCGGATCGGTGTCGATAACGCGGTCGGCGGGCTGGATGCGGACGGTGCCGTCCCGCTCGTCGACCGTGATGAGGCCGTCGTCTTTCAGCGTCCCGAGGGCGGTTTCGATCGAATCGATGTCACTGTCGACGACCGCCCGGAGTTCGAGGACGGTCATTCCCGCCTCGGCGTGGTCGACGAGCGCATCGAGGATGTCGACCTCGACGGCCGGCCGGTCCCGGTACTCGGGCTTTGCTCCCATACCCACACATACCGACGGGACGAATTTACCTCTACCGGAGGGGTCGGTCGTGTCAGACGGGCGGCGGACGGAGGGAGTAGCTTTTAGTCATCAACATCGATATGTGGGCTAATGGGACTCCGGTGTCTGCTCAGCCACGATTTCGGCGAGCCAGAACTCGAACGCGAACGCGAAGAACAGGGAAACGAAGTCGTCATCACGGTCAACGAGGTCAAAACCTGCAGACGGTGTGGTGAACGACGGGTCGTCAGCGAGAACACCGAGGTCACCTCGATCGACCAGCTCACCGACACCGCGACCGCCGGCGACGACGGCGGCGCGGCACAGGCGACCGTCGACGCCGCGACCCCCGCCGACGGCCAGCCGGGCGAGTCGGTCGACCCCGCGGCGGCGACCGCCCCCGCCGACACGTCGACCGCCGATACCGGGATCACCATCGGCGAGTCGACGACCGACGACGCGGAGATCATCGACGACGGGCCGGCCGACGACGAGCCCGAGAACCTCGGAACGGCCGAGCCCGACAACATGACCGTCGACGACGTGGAGGCGGCGGCCGCCGAGCCGGTCGAGACCGCCGACGACGGCGTGATCCTCGACGACGAGCCGGCCGTCGAGGCCGACGCCGAGGCCACCGAGGAGCCCACAGACGACGAGCCGGCGGCCGACCGGGAGCCCGGCGAGTGGCCCGAGTACGACGCCGGCGACGAGCCCACCGAGGGCGACCGGGCGTGGCCGGATGTCGAGGGCGACGACGAAGGGTTCGCCGCCGAGGAGCCGCCGGCAGACGGCGGCGAGGACATGACCTTCGGCGGCGGTTTCACCCCCGAGATCACCGAGACCGAGGCCGACGGCGAGAGCGAGCTGTCGTTTACCCGCGCCGAGGAGGCCTCCGTCGAGTACGAGCCGACCGTCGACGACATCGACACCGAGTTCTACTGCCCGGAGTGCGGCCTCACGCGGCTGGCCGGCAACTCCTCGATGCGGGCCGGCGATATCTGTCCGGAGTGCAAACGCGGCTACATTTCCGAGCGACCCATCTGAGGCAGCCATCGACCGGATCGGAACGACGAAACAGGTAAACCGCCGCCTCGCAAACGCACTGCCGATGAAGGAGTACAAGATGCGTCGCGGCGAGCATCTCGACGACCGCGTCCCCGATCTGAAGTCGACGATCGAATCGTACTTCGGGCCCGTCACCGGCACCGAAGAGGTAGACGGCCACGAACTGTACGTGATCGAGGAGCCCGACAACCCGGTGTTCGACCGGATCCTCGCCGGCGCGGCCGAGTACAGTAGCAAGAAAGACCAGCTGGCGGTCCACTTCGAGGAACGGCCCGCCGAGGAGGTCATCGCCGCGGGCGAGGCCGACGCCGCCGCCGAGGCGGTCTCGCTGAAAAACGAGTTCCTGCTGGAGGCGACCGGCCGGGACGCCAAATCCCGCCGCGAGTCGATGAAACGAACCGTCGAGGACGACGCCCCCGATTACTGAGCCACCGGTTGCGGCCGGATCCATCCGAGTAGCGACCAGTCAGCGATGGCTGTGCGGACGGAACTCGGTCGTGAGTAAAAACGGCTCAATTAAGTAGTATCGCCCGCCCTGTTTTCGTGATGGCCTACTACGTGGGCGTCGACCTCGGGGCAACGAACGTGCGGGCGGTCGTCGCGGACGAGTCGGCGACGATCCTCGGCGCTGCCCGCGGGTCGACGCCGCGCGGACCGAGCGGCATCGCGGTCACCGAACGCATCCTCGATCTCATTCGGGAGGCCTGCGGCGAGGTCGGGGTCGCCCCCTCGGTGGTGGCGGCCTGTGGCATCGGCTCGATCGGCCCGCTGGATCTCGCTGCCGGCGCGGTCGAAGACCCCGCGAACCTCCCCGACGCGATCGAGCGCATCCCGTTGACGGGGCCGGTCTCGAAGCTCCTGAACACCGAGAAGGTCTACCTCCACAACGACACCAACGCCGGCGTCATCGGCGAGCGGTTCCATTCGGAGCGCAACCCCGACGACATGGTCTACCTCACGATGTCCTCCGGCATTGGTGCGGGCGTCTGTGTCGACGGCCACGTCATCGCGGGCTGGGACGGCAACGCCGGCGAGGTCGGCCACATGACGCTGGACCCACAGGGGATCATGACCTGCGGCTGTGGCCACGACGGCCACTGGGAGGCCTACTGTTCGGGCAACAACATCCCCGAGTACGCCCGCCGGCTCCACGACGACGACCCCATCGACACCGCCCTCCCCCTCGAAGATCCGGACTTCTCGGCGGTCGACGTCTTCGACCACGCCGGCTCCGACCGGTTTGCGGCCCACGTCATCGAGCAGGTCACCCACTGGAACGCGATGGGGGTTGCCAACATCGTCCACGCCTACGCCCCGTTGGTAATCAGCGTCGGCGGTGCAGTCGCGCTCAACAACCCCGAGTTGGTGGTCGACCCCCTCCGGGAGCGCCTCTACGAGATGGTGATGCCGAACATCCCCGAGGTCATGCTGACCGACCACGGCGACGACGTCGTCGTCAAGGGGGCGATCGCCAGCGCGCTGACCGACGGCACTGGCGACCGCTCGCGGCTCTGAGGCCCGACCGCAGAGCAACTGATCGTGGCCCCAACCGAGATGATTGTTTGTGACTGACTCGCAGGCGAACCACAACTTACCCATAGCTGCAGCCCTAACGGGGTATCAATGAGCGACGAGAGCCTCAAATCCCGAGTCGAGACGTGGATGGTCAAACAGATGCCGATCATCCAGATGCACGGCGGGACGAGCATGGTCCGGGAGTGTGACCCCGAAAGCGGCCAGGTCGTCATTGAACTCGGCGGCACCTGTTCGGGCTGTGGGATTTCGAACGTCACCGCCGAAAACATCATGCGGGATATGTATATGGAGTTCGAGGAGATCGAAGACGTCGAAGTCAAAGTGCCCTCTACTGGCGATACCGGTGCCGATACGGTCGAGGGCGGCCGCGGCGGCGAGCTGCAGTACTCCAACGAGTCGGCCGGTCACTTCTAGGGCTCTATTCAGCGGCGTCGACCAGCCGTTTCGTCGGTCTTCTCACCCGAATTGTCGAGCCATACCACGGGGTCTGCCATCCCACTGCTCAGCGTGTCCTCGTCGCCCACCCCTTCGTCGTCGACCGCCAGCGCCGACCGTCAATCGCAAACGCTTCGAGAACACGGTCACGTCTCCCGTCTGTTCGCCCGACCCCGACGCTATCGATACGTTCTTGCCGGTCGATTAGTGAGTTATTAACAATATTGGTACTCCATGTCGTGTTGGATTATCGTGTCGACATCGATCGCCGACGGGCCAGTAGTGGGATGAGGGTCGACCGCTAACATGGGCGTGGTGTCGCCCACACACGCCATCGAGATGCCGCTGTTTTCGGTCGTCGAGAGCGTCGAAGCGCTCGTCGCATCGGCGACGGGCTGGCCGGGGATGGGGATCATCTTCGTCTACTCGTTTCTGATCGCCTTCGCCCTGCCGGGACCGAGCGAGGTCGTGTTGGCCGCGCCGATCGATCTCGGCCTCGGTCCGGGGGGTCGGCTTGCCAGTATCATGCTGGTGAGTGCGACCGGGAAGGCCGCCGGCAGCCTGTTTGCCTTCCACATCGGCCAAGAGGTCAAACAGGCCGGACCGATCGTCCGCTGGCTGCGGAACTCGCGGTGGAACGTGCTGGCGTGGTCCGAAAAGCAGTCCGTCCAGTTGGCTCGACAGTACGGCTACGGCGGGCTGGCGATGGCGCTGTCGGTCCCGTTTTTCCCCGACACGATCTCGATCTACGCGTTTTCGATCCTCGAAAAGGACTACCTGAAGTTTGCGGTGGCGACGTTCGTCGGGAGCCTGGGTCGACTGGTCGTCACCGTCGGCCTGTTTGGGGGCGTCTCGGCGATCATTTGAGGGTTGCACGAACGGAAAACCACTTGCCTCCCGCCCGCGGAGTGCTAATATGAGCGCGACCCCACCCGAACAGACGGCTGCCGAGATCGTCGTCGTCGACTACGGCCTCGGCAACCTCCGCAGTGTCACCCGCGGCCTCGAACGCGCCGGTGCGGACGTCACCATCACCGAGGACCCCGAGACGTTCGCCGACGCCGACGGCATCGTCCTCCCCGGTGTCGGCGCGTTCCGCGAGGGGATGGACAACGCCGGTCCCTACCGGGAGGCGCTGGCCGAGGCGGCCGACCGCGGCCAACCGATCTTCGGCATCTGTCTCGGGATGCAGATGCTGCTGGGATCGAGCGAGGAAGCCGAACACGCGGGCGAAGGCGATGTCGAGGGACTGAACTTCGTCCCCGGCACGAACGTCCGATTCGATGTCGACCGCAAGGTCCCACACATGGGCTGGAACGAACTCGATGTTCAGCGCGAGCACCCGCTCGTCGACGGCGTTGATGGAGAATATGCCTACTTCGTCCACTCCTACTACGCCGACCCCGACGACGATCACGCGATCGTCGCCACCGCCGACTACGGCGTCGACTTCCCGGCGGTGATCGCCAACGAGGAAGGAACGGTCTTCGGTACCCAGTTCCACCCCGAAAAGAGCGGTGAGACCGGGCTGCGGATCCTGCGGAACTTCGTCGACCTCTGTGCCGAGTAGCCGTAGATAAAAGTAGACGCCGACTGTTTTTATACGTCAGTCGAACCGGACGCCCAAGTCGTGCAAGCCGTCGTTGTTCATGCCGATGTTGATCAACAGCGGCGTCACCGACTCGACCTCGGCGGCGTTGGCGATGCCGCCCGCATCCAGTGCGCGTAGGCCGTCGATATCCTCGGCTAACGACGCGACCGTCGATTTCGCCGACGCGTCATCACTGACAAGTAGCGTGTCGACCCCCAGTTCGGCGTCCAGATCGGACAGCCGTCCCGCGGCGAGGTTGTGGAACGCGCCGACAACCGATACTCCCTCGGGAGCGGCCTCGGCGGCGATTTGGGTCACGCTGCCTGCACCGGGTTTGTGATAGTGGAAACCGTCCTCATCGCGTTTCATCCCCGTCGCTGGGGTGACCAGAGTGGTGCTCGGGTCAAGCGAGTCTTCGACGGCCTCAACAGTGTCGGCGATATGGTAGGCCGGAACCGCCAGCACGACCACGTCGGCGCGGTCGGCGGCCATCCCGTTTTGAAAGCCGGTGAGCTTGGTGTCGACGCCTCGGCTCTCGATTTCCTCCTGATACTCGTCGGCTTTCGCCCGCGCCTTCTCGGGATCACGGGAGCCGATCACGACCTCGTGGTCGGAGTGGAACGCCCATCGGAGCGCGAGCCCTTCGCCGATATCGCCAGTGCCGCCGAGGAGTGCGATTCGCATGGCCAACAGTGGGGGTGGTTCGGTCCTAAGAGTTGCGTGTGCGGCGAGCGCCCCCGGTATCGATGGGGCGGTAGGCGGTGACTAATTTAAATATGCCGGCAGCTCGTTGATCGATTCGAGCACAGTGGCCGCGCCGGCAGCGGTGAACTTCTCGTGGCCCGTCTCGCCCGTCAACCCACCGGTGAGCACGCCGATTCCCTCGTAGGTCGTCCCCGGATCCTCGCTGTCCGCGTTGACCGCGGTCTTGATGTCGTCGAGGGTGTCGCCGACGAAGACCACGGATTCGGAGTCGAAGCGGTCCGCAAGGGTCATCAGTGCGTGGGGGTGGGGTTTGCCCTGCTCCCAGTTGTCCATCGTGAACCGGTGGGCGTCGTCGACGTCCAACCCGACGCGGTCCAGCGCGATCGTCGCCTCGGCGGCCGGTCGACCCGTCACGACGCCGACGTTGTAGCGGTCAGTGAGGGTATCGAGCGTCTCGAGGTCGACCAGCACCGGCTCGTCGTGGATGTAGCCCGCCGTCTCGAACGGTGGCTCGCCGTCTTCGAGTTCGCGGTAGAGATCGGCACCGAGGTAGAGCGCCTGAAACACCGCGCGGAGTTCGTCGGGGTCCCACTCCTCTACGACCGCCTCGAAGGTGGCGTTCGGCAGTTCGGCCGCGAGTGTGGCCTCCGCGCCCTCCAGCCCGCCGCTGTGAGTGGCGATGCCGTCGGCGTAGGCGGCGATATCGGCGTCGTACCCCGCCCGCCCGGCCAACACGTAGAGGGCGACGGCGTCGGTCACCAGCCAGTCGTTGTTGAAGCCGCCGGCGTCCTTCAGCGCCTGGATAGCCTCGCGGCCGACCGTCGCGCCGTACACGCGGTCGACGCTGTCGACGACCGCCCGCCGGTAGGAGTCGGCCACGTCGACCAGTACGCCGTCGATGTCGAGCACCACCGTATCTACGTCCATCGGCCGGACCGAGACGGGGCACTGAAAAAAACGTACCGAGACGCCACCGGCGAGCGGCCAACCGGGTGACGTGACGCCGATCCGGCGTGAGGCTTAATAACAACCCCTCCATACCGCTCTGCATGCGTGTCGACATCGTGCCGATCGGGGACGTTCCCGCACAGGTCAAGCGGGAGTCATCCGCCAGTCTTCGCTCGGTCTACGGCTGTGAGGTGCGGGTCGAAGATGCCCAGCCGGTCCCCGATGGCGCGTTCGACCCCAACCGGAACCAACATCGCGCCGAGGACCTGATCGAACTGGTCAGTCGTGTCGGATCTGGCGACAAGAACATCGGCATCACCGCCAAGGACCTCTACTACCGCCGACGAAACTACGTCTTCGGACTGGCCTACCTCAACGGCAACGGTTCTGTCATCTCGACCCACCGCCTCCAGACCTCCGCCGACGGTGGAATCTCCGCCAAACCCGAAACCGCCGTCTTCGCCGACCGGGTCCGCAAGGAGGTCATCCACGAGATCGGCCACACCCTCGGCCTCGAACACTGCGACAACTCGAAATGCGTGATGAGTTTCTCACCGACGGTCCGGGAGGTCGACGTCAAAGAGGAGAACCTCTGTGGCTCCTGTAGCCGTCTCGTTCGCTGACCGCCAGTAGCCACCGACTACTCGGCCGTAGTCACGTCCTACTCGCCGGTTTCTATCGCTTCGCCGATCGTCAGCTGATTACCTTAGTCCCTCTGATATCGAATCCATTGATATCCTTAAAGATGCTGCTAGTGCTGCCATTTATGGTGCAAGGGCAGCAAATGGTGTTATATTACATAAACGGTTTAATCTTTCTTTCATTTCTTTTTCGCGTGGATTTTCACCCGGATCATAGATCTTTTTTTCAACAAGGTCATCAGGAAAATAATTTTCATTTATAAAATGATCATCATAG
>JAWOEO010000151.1:0-2811 GCA_046482755.1 Halohasta sp.
GTCGACCGAAGCCGCTCCGTGTAGGCAGTCCGCAGCGCCGACGGCGTGGGCTCCGAAAGTCCCTCGGCAGCGTCGTGTAACATACCCTCTCTTGCCGGCGCGGTCGCAAAACGGTTGTCACTTCGTGGTTCCGGGCGGGAAACCCGTGGGGAACATTCAAGCAGTGTGATGAACCAGCTACAGGTATGAAATCCGTCCTCGTAGGCATCGGGCAGGCCGGCGGGAAGCTGTCGACCGCGCTGGCCGAGTTCGACGAGCAGATGGGGTTCGGAGCGGTCCGGGAGGCGCTGGCGGTCAACACCGCCGCCGCGGATCTCCGGTCGGTTCCCTTCGAGACCGTCCTGATCGGCCAGGATCAGGTCAGCGGCCACGGCGTCGGCGGCGACAACGAACGCGGCGCGGCGATCATGCAGGACGACGCCGAGCAGGTTCTTGAGGCCCTCGGCGGCCGGATCACCTCGGAGACGGAAGCAATATTTGTCGTCGCCGGGCTCGGCGGCGGCACCGGTTCGGGGGGTGCGCCGGTGTTGGTTCGGCGGCTCAGCCGGATCTACGATATCCCGGTGTACGCCCTCGGCGTCCTGCCGGGTGCCGACGAGGGGGCACTGTATCAGGTCAACGCCGGCCGATCGCTGAAGACGCTGGTCGGCGAGGCCGACGCGGTGTTGGTGATCGATAACGACGCCTGGAAGGGCTCCGGCGAGAGTCTCAGCGAGGGGTACGAGGCGATCAACGAGAACATCGCCCGCCGGGTGGGGCTACTGTTGGCCGCCGGCGAGGCCACCGAAGGGGTCGCCGAGAGCGTCGTCGACTCCAGCGAGATCATCAACACCCTCCGGTCGGGCGGGATCGCCTCGCTGGGCTACGCCAGCGCGCCTGCGGCCGAAGAGGCCGTCGAGAACATCTCGCTCATCACGAGCACCACCCGCAACGCCGTGTTGACCGGGTCGAGCCTGCCGGGGGCGACGGCTGCCGATGCAGCCTTGGTGGTCGTCGCCGGCCAACCCGAGCGGATCTCCCGGAAGGGCGTCGAGAAGGCCCGCCGGTGGGTCGAAGAGGAGACCGACAGCATGCAGGTCCGTGGCGGAGACTTCCCGATCGACAGCAGCCGGCTGGCCTCGCTTGTGCTGTTGGGAGGACTCGAACGCTCCGACCGCATCGAGCGGTTTTTCGCCCGCGCCGAGCAGGCCGCCAGCGAGTCGGCGAGTGCCGCCGAATCGGGAGCCAGCGAGGCCGACAAAACGTTCCAGAACGACGAACTCGACGGCCTATTTTAACAGGCTCGCGCCGTCGAACTCGGTACGCTCGTAGTCGACCTCCATCAGGTCGAGGATCGTCGGCGCGATGTCGAACAGATCGACGTCGCTGATCGAGACGTCGGGATCGTCGACCAGCAGCGTGGCGTTGTCGAAGCTGTGCATCCCGTTTCGCGGGCCGATACCGAAGACCTCGTCGTGGCCCTTGAAGCCGGATTTGAGGTCAAAGCCGTGGTTCGGGATGGCGACGAGGTCCGGCGCGATGTCGTCGTGGTCGCCCCGGAAGGCGACCTCCTTTTCGACGACGCGCTCACAGACCGGCCGGCCGTCGGGGCCTTCGAGGGCTTCGAGGTCGGCTTTGAGTTCCGCGCGGACGTCCTCGTACTCGTCTTCGGGGACGCTCCCGCGCGGCTCTCGTCCTTCGAGGTTGATGTAGAACCGGCCGGGGATCAGCGAGTAGGCCTGTGTCTCGTCGGCAATGTCGCCGAGTTCGCTGTGGTCGTCGTCCTCGTAGGAGAGCCAGCCTTCTTCCTGCAACCAGGTGTTGCAGTGGACCTCGTGGTCGAGGCTGGTGAAGCCGTGATCCGAGGCGACCATGAGGGTGACGTCGTCGGGCAGCAGCTCGCGGATCTGTCCGAGGTAGTCGTCGAGTTGCTCGTAGAACCCGAGGAACGCCTCCTTGTTCTCGCCGTCGTCCTCGTAGTCCTTGAACAGGAAGTGGTTGACCCGGTCGGTGGTCATGAACACCCCGAAAAAGAGATCCCAGTCGTCGGCGGTGAGGTAGTGTTCGAACGCCTCGAACCGCCGGTCGAGGGTCTTGTGGGCGTGGTCGACGAACTCGCTTTTGTCGTCCTTGTGGCCGAGTTTGGCGTTGACGTCGATGATGTACTCCTTGGCGTCGAGGGTCTCCCGGAGTTCGTCGGGATGGCTGGCCTTGTCGACGCCCGGCGAGAGGAACCCAGAGACCATCCGCTGGACGTTCCGCTAGGGCGGGAACGTGACGGGAACGTTGAGTACGGTGGCATCCCGGCCCGCCTCGCTGACCCGATCCCAGAGCCGGGTCGCCTGGACGTCTTGGCCCATCGGCACGTAGGTGTCGTAGGAGCCGATCTCCCGGTCCTGAAAGCCGTAGACGCCGGTCTCACCGGGGTTGACGCCCGTGGTGAGCGCGGGCCAACAGGCGCTGGACTCCGGCGGGACGATGCTGTCGATCGCGCCCGCCGACCCCTCGTCGGCCAACGCCGCGATGTTCGGAAACCGGTCTTCGTTGTCCGACAGCAGGCTAAACGGGACCCCATCGATGCCGATAAAAGCGACACGCGGCGCGTCGTCGCCGCGCAGCCGATCGAACAAACCCATACTGGCCCTACTGGTGAGTCCCTTAAGAAGTTTCAGCCCCGCGACTACACAGGCACGCCCACCAGTTCGTATTCCATCGCCCCCGTGATCCGCACCTCCACCATCTCCCCCGGCTCCACCTCACCCTCAACCCACACCAGGCCGTCGATCTCGGGCGCGTCGCGCTAAGAGCGGCCCAGGCTGAGGATCGCCGGCG
>JAWOEO010000252.1:0-4196 GCA_046482755.1 Halohasta sp.
AGCGGGACGTCGAGATCGCGCCCGATCCCCACGGCGACGGCTCGCTGAGCGTCGACTGGTAGCCCACATCGAAACCCACTTTTGTCGGATGAGCGAAGAACGAGTGGGCGAGGGTGGCTGAGCCAGGCCAAAAGCGGCGGGCTTAAGACCCGCTTCCGAAGGGATCCCTGGGTTCGAATCCCAGCCCTCGCATCGTATCTTCAACAGCGCGTCGACCGGTTTCTCACGATCTACGAGCGTGGTAGAATCTGATTACCAAAGAGTAAACCCTGGTTATCGATCGGAAGCCGGATACGGTCGGGACTCAACAAGTCAGTTATCGTTCGAAAAAGGCTGGCTCGCCCACACGAAAGGGAAAAAGTCTCGCGTAGGCGAGCCGACCTCAGATTGGTCCCCGCTGACGCTTCGGCCCTCCAAAGCGAAGCGTCACCTGTACGGTTAGGCTATGTTTACTTAATAATACCGGGTGCGGAACATGGTGCCGTAAGTTAGTGACGTACCCGCACATCACCCCGCTGAGCTAGGGAAAAAGCGTTTCCGAAGAGCGGCGTTTTTGAGGGTCGACCTCCTATCGATGGCTATGAGTTCACTCCCCGACCGTGCCCGGCGGGCGTTTGCCGACCACAGGGCCTTCGAGCAGACCGACGAGTCGACCTTCGAGGCGACCGCGACAGCCTTCGACGGGACGGTGATGGCCACGGAAGTCGACGGCCGGATCCGGTTCGATATCGAAGTTAGGGTCCCACTACTGGACGCCGTGACCGAGGAAGACGTCGCCGCAGTCGTCGAAGACGGCTGGTACGAGACGTTCGAACTCCGGGTCACCGACATCGGCGGGGTGTTCCGCACCGACCGGGAGTTGGAGCCGACGGTCACCCGTGGGTCGGAGGACGTCGTGACGAGAACCAGTTTCGAAGATATCAACGAGCGGCGCGGCGTCGACGATGCGGCGGCCGTGATCGACTACGTCGAAGGGACGTTCGTGCAGGGGATCATTCCCGGCTACGAGTACACCGAGCCCGTCGACGGGCTGATCAATCGCGCGCGGGACGCCGCAGGCGGCAGTTAGGAACCGCCTACGCCATCGCGATGTAGGTCTGTGTGGTCTCGACACCGTCGATCGGCTGGATGCCGCCGGCGACGATATCCTTGACTGCGCCCGGAGAGTCGACCGAGACTTTGGCGATGAAGTCGACGTCTCCGGCGACGATGTTGGCCTGTGTCACACCCTCGATCGCCTCGATTTCGGTTTTCACACGGTCGGCCTCGCTGGTGTTGGATTTGACGAGGATGTAGGCGGTGACGCTCACGACGACTCACCTCCCGCGACCGCGGCGGCCGCGCTCTCGTCGCCGACCAACAGCTGTCTGACCTCCGTGAGCTCGGAGAACTCCGCCAGTACCGCGACGCGGTCGCCAGCTTCGAGCGAATCGTCCGGCAGCGGGATCCCCAACGGCTCGTCGGCCTTGCCGAACGCGAGAATGCGGGCATCGGAGGGGAGGGCAACCTCACTCAGCGTGTAGCCCTTCATCGGCGACGCCTCGGTAACCGTGATCAGGAGGATCTGGAGGCTCTGGGCGACGTCGGCGATCGCCTGAATAGAACCGCCGAGCAGCGCGTTTTTCGCGCCGACCGCGCCGAGTCGCTCGGGGTAGACGATCTCGTCGACCTCGTCGGCGTACTGCTGGTAGATGCCCTCGCGGTAGTCCTCGTCGATCCGGAGGACGGTCCGACAGCCGTGGTGTTTGGCGATCAGACAGGCCGCGAAGTTGGCGTTGAGATCGCCCGACAGCGCCCCGACGGCGTCGGCGGTCTCGACGCCCGCCTTCTGGAGTACCCCCTCGCGGGAGCCGTCGCCCTCGATCACCTCGAAGGCGTCTTCGCGGGCGCGATCGGCCGTCGCGGCGTCGCGCTCGACGAGCGTCACCTCGTGGCCCTCCTCGCGGAGCACGCGAGCGGTACGGAGCCCGACTCGACCGGCACCAATGATAGTAAAGCGCATGGGAAAACATAACACGTTCCCGGCGCATAACTGTATCCCCGTTGGGCTGGTCGGAGAGGCGTGGGAACGCTTTTGCCCGTGCTGTGTGTATAGGTCACATGGTTCGCGCGTTCGTCATGGTGAAAACGGGAGTGGCCGCCTCGGAATCGCTGCTCGGGATGATACGGGACCTCGCGCCGGTGACTGAGGCCCACATCGTCGCCGGCGAGTACGACCTCATCGCCGAACTCTCGACCGACGAGGTCCACGACGCCCTCCGGACGCCCGCCAGCGAGATCCAGTCGTTCGACGGCGTCCTCGAGACGAAGACCTACGTCTCGTTGAGCGACTAACGGGACATCGAAGTCGATACGTCAAAGACCCGCCGTCGACTACACCCAGTATGGCTTCGATTATCGGGCTCGTGGCGTTCGCTGGCGTGCTTGTCGGCCATACCCTGTTTGCGGCCGTGAGCACCCGGTTTCTCCGCCTCCGGCTGGAGACGCAGTTCGGCTGGGTGCTGTATGCGCTGACGGGGATCCCGGTCGTCCTCTTCGTGTCGACGCTCGTGTTCACCGGGGTGCTCGGGATCGGGCCGAACCTCGGTTCGCCGATGGTCGTCTTCAGCGTGCTGATCGGGCTCCCACTGGCGGTCGGACTGACACTCGATCTCCTGTATGTCGCCCAGCCCGACGAGGTCGACCTGCCCGCGCGGTGATCAGTCCAGTGCGGCCGTTAGGCTCTCCCTAACGTCGTCATAGACCGCCGTCGGCGACTGGTTGGCGTCGACCCGGACAAAGCGTTCGGGGTCGGCCGCGATCAGTCGTTCGTAGTTGTCCCGGACCGATTCGAGATAGGCCGCCCGCTCGAACTTGTTGGTCTCGCCGCTCCGCTCGGCGGCGGTTTCGGGGTCGACGTCGAGGTAGATAGTGAGGTCCGGCCGCCGGGTGAACGGCTCGTGGATCGACCGAACGTAGTCGATCGGCTCCTCGACGAGGCCGTCGAGGGTCGCCCCCTGATAGGCGTACCGCGAGTCGCTGTAGCGGTCCGAGACGACGAGTCGACCCTCGGCGAGGGCAGGTCGGATCACCCGCGAAAGGTGGTCGGCGTGGTCGGCCGTGTACAAAAACAGTTCCGCCAGCGGGTCGGCCTCGTCCTCGCCGATCGAGCGGTATACGGCCTCGCCGTACCACGAGTCGGTCGGCTCGCGGGTGTAGACCGCCTCCGAGTAGTCATCGCCTAACGCGTTCCAGACGGTGGTTTTGCCGCTCCCGTCCAGTCCTTCGAGGGTCACGAGCATACAACTCACTCCGGGCGATGGCGTATGAACGGTTCGCTCTCGGCCGGCAAGTCGCGCTACCTTTAGGTCGGTTCAGTGAGACATTGTGGTATGAACGTTGTAGTCGCAGGCGGGAACGGATTTATCGGGACGAACCTCGTCGACGAACTGGTCGACCGCGGCCACGAGGTGACGGTACTGGCCCGGAACCCCGATGCCGCGGCGTTGCCAGCGGGCGTCGAAACCGTCTCCGGAGACATTACTGCGTACGACTCGATCGAAGCCGCCGTCGAGGGACAGGACGTCGTCGTCAACCTCGTCGCGCTCTCGCCACTATTCAAACCGAAGGGGGGCGACGAGATGCACGACGAGGTCCACCGCCACGGCACCGAGAACCTTGTCGCGGCCGCCGAGGCCGGCGGCGTCGAGCGGTTCGTCCAGATGAGCGCACTCGGTGCCGACCCGGAGGGGTCGACCGCCTACATCCGGGCGAAGGGGCAAGCCGAGGACCACGTCCGGGAGTCGGAACTCGACTGGGTGATCGTCCGGCCCTCGGTCGTCTTCGGCGAGGGCGGGGA
This sequence comes from Halohasta sp., assembly GCA_046482755.1. Lineage (GTDB taxonomy): Archaea > Halobacteriota > Halobacteria > Halobacteriales > Haloferacaceae > Halohasta. The sequence goes on from JAWOEO010000252.1 coordinate 3,839, forward strand.
GTTCGTCTCCTTCACCAAGAAGCTCAAGGGGATGTTTGCGCCGGGAGTACCGATCTACCCGCTGCCCGGCGGCGGCAAGACGCGGTTCCAACCCATCCACGTCGACGACCTCGTCGATATGTTGGCCGACACCGTCGTCGACGACGCCCACGTCGGCGAAACCTACGAACTCGGCGGCCCCGAACAACTCACTCTCCGGGAGATCACGAACATGGTCTACGACGCGGCGGGAAAATCCCGGGGAGGTCCCGGCTGACGAGGTGGTGCCGGGTGATGTCGTCGAGGTCGCCGCGGGTGACACCGTTGTGGCGGACTGCAGGCTGCTCGACGGCCGCAACCTCGAGGTGGAGGAGGCCCC
>JAWOEO010000278.1:0-4062 GCA_046482755.1 Halohasta sp.
GGAACGTGGCCGACCCCCAGTCGCCCAACGAACTCAGCGAGGCGTTCATCGAGGCGGGAGCGGCGGTCGGACTGCCACGGAACGACGATTTCAACGCGGACGATCAGTCGGGCGTCGGCCTCTATCAAGTGACCCAGAAGGACGGTAAACGACACAGTGCCGCCGACGCCTACCTCAAGCCCGTCTTGGACCGGTCGAACCTGACCGCCGTCACCGGGGCACAGGTGACCAAAGTGCGGTTCGACGGCCGAAGGGCAGTCGGCGTTGAGTACGTCGAAGACGGCAGCAGCAGGACCGAGACGGTCGACGCCAGCGGGGAGGTGATTCTCTCGGCGGGCGCGATCAACTCGCCGCAGTTGCTCATGCTGTCGGGCGTTGGGCCCGCAGATCACCTCGAAGCCCACGAGATTCCGGTCGTCCATGATCTCCCCGGTGTCGGCCGGAATCTGCAGGACCATCTCCAGGTAAAGCTCAACTACGCCTGCGAGAAACCGATCACGCTTGCGGGGGCCGACTCGCTGTGGAACCTGCTGAAGTATCTGGTACTGAAACGGGGACCGTTGACCTCGAACGTCGCCGAGGCTGGCGGTTTTGCCGCTGTTTCGGAGGGGGTCGACCGGCCCGAGATCCAGTTCCACTTCGGACCCTCCTACTCCGTTAACCACGGGTTCGACAACCCCGACGGCCATGGCTTCTGGCTTGGTGCGCTCTGCCTTCGGCCGGAGAGCCGTGGGCGGATCACGCTCCAGTCGACGGATCCGGTCGACGATCCGGCCATCGACCCACAGTATCTCAGCGAGAAGGAGGACCTAGAGATACTGCTCGAAGGAGTCAAACTCGTCCGTGAGATCATACAGGCCGAGCCGTTCGACGAGTACCGGGGCGAAGAGGTATTGCCGGGGTCCGACGCGCAGTCCGACGAGCACCTGATCGAACACATCCGCGAGACCGCGGAGACGCTCTACCACCCTGTCGGCACCTGCAAGATGGGTGACGATGAGATGGCAGTCGTCGACGACCGGCTCGCTGTCCACGGGCTCGATGGCCTCCGTGTCGTCGATGCCTCGATCATGCCGACGATCACCAGCGGAAACACGGACGCCCCGACGACGATGATCGCCGAGAAAGCGGCTGACTACATACTAAATCCCTAGTGCGGCAATGGCTTTCGGTCCGATCGCCGGTCTGGGAGTGCAGCCGTATCCTGTATGCAGCCGACGCGTTTCGCACCCCTCGCCCTCGCCCCGCTGAAAATTCACTCACAAACGAATAATTATTTTAGCGTCCGCTGTCTACCGTACACCAATGAAAGCGATTGGCGTACGAGACGGGGCCGAACAGGCCGAACTCATAGAGGTTCCCCAACCCGAACCCGAGGCGGGCGAGGCGCTCGTTCGGACGCTCCGGGTCGGCGTCGACGGCACCGACCACGAAGTGATCGCCGGCAGCCACGGCGGCTCGCCCGACGGCGAGGACTATCTCGTCCTCGGCCACGAGGCCGTCGGCGTCGTCGAGGATCCCAACGACACCGATCTCGAAGAAGGCGACGTGGTCGTCCCGACCGTTCGTCGACCGCCGAACGGCTCGAACCGGTATTTCGACAACGAGGAGCCCGACATGGCTCCCGATGGCCAGTACCACGAGCGCGGGATCGTCGGTGCGCACGGCTACATGGCCGAGTACTTCACCAGCCCCGAGTGGGCGCTCGTCGAGGTGCCGCCCGAACTCGCCGAGTACGGGTTTCTGGTCGAACCGATCTCGATTACCGAAAAGGCGGTCGAACACGCCGAGGCCAGCCGGTCGGCCTTCGAGTGGGCTCCCGAATCGGCGCTCGTCCTCGGCAATGGGAGTCTGGGGCTGCTGACGCTGGCGATGTTCGAGCAGCGGTTCGAGCGCACCTACTGTCTCGGCCGTCGGGAGCGACCCGATCCCACCATCGACATCATCGAATCCCTCGGTAGCACCTATGTCAACAGCACCGAGACGCCGGTCCCCGAGATCCCCGCGGTCTACGAGGCCCCGGATCTCATCTACGAGGCCACCGGCTACGCCAAACACGCCTTCGAGTCGATCGAGGCGCTCGCGCCCAACGGCGTGGCCGCCCTGCTGGGCGTGCCGAGCGACTGGAGTTTCGAGGTCGACGGCGGCCGACTCCACCGCGAACTCGTCTTGCACAACAAGGCGCTCGTCGGCAGCGTCAACTCCAACCGCCGGCAGTTCGCCGCGGCAGTCGACTCGCTGGCGGCGCTTCCCGATGACTTCCTCGACTCCCTCGTGACTGGGATCTATGAGCCCGACGAGTTCGAGGCGGCGTTCGTCGACGACGACACCACTATAAAAACCGCCGTCCAATTCAGCGCGTATGAAGAACGTTGACACCCTCATCGAGAGCGCCGCCGAGTTGGCCGACCGCGGGCTCTCGAAGGGCGAGATCGCCGACGAACTGAACGTCTCCCGTGAGACCGCCAGCTGGCTAGTCGAACGCAGCGGGACCGACAGTGAGCCAGAACCCGCGGCTCGCCCGGCGACCAGCCCGCAGGACATCCACGTCGACTGGAACGCCATCGGCCGGGACAGCGATCGGCTGATTCAGGTGAGCAAGGCGATGGCCGACATCATCTCGACGGCGGGCGAAGAGGTCGGCCTGACCGTCGGCATCGAGAAGGCGGGCGTCCCGTTGGCGACGGTCGTCGCCAGCGAACTCGACACCGATCTGAGCGCCTACGGCCCCGCCAAACACCAGTGGGAGGAGGGTGACATCGACGAACTGGGTGGGGGGTTCTCGCGGAACTTCGCGGCGATCACCGACCAGCAATGCTACGTCGTCGACGACATCATCACCTCGGGGACGACCCTCCGGGAGACCATCGAGGCGATCCGCGCCCGCGGCGGCGAGCCCGTGGGCTGTGTGGTACTGGTCGACAAACAGGGCCTCAACGAGATCGACGGCGTGCCGGTCTACTCGCTGATCAACGTCGTCAGCGTCGGCCGCGAGGAGTAGGTCGGACGGCTCCGCAGTCCGGTCGGCGGCTACCGGTCGACTTCGCCCATGATCGTATCCAGACTGCCGAGCGAAGCGATCAGGTCCGGCACCTGCTCGCCTTCGGCCATCTCCGGTAGCGCCTGCAGGTTGGAAAACGACGGTCCACGAATCTTGAACCGTGCGGGCGTTTCGGTGCCGTTGGCTCGAATATAGATACCCAACTCGCCTTTGGCCGCTTCGACCGCGCGATAGATTTCTGTATCGGCCTCGGGTTTGATCGTCCGTGGGACGTTCGACTGGATGGTTCGGTCGTCTTCGGGCCAGTCTTCGAGGAGGTCGACACACTGTTCGATGATTTTCGCGGACTCCTCGACCTCACGAAGCCGCACGAGCAGTCGGGCGTAGTTGTCGCCATCGGGTTCGGTGACCACGTCCCACTTCAGTTGGTCGTAGTAGCCATACGGATCGTCCCGCCGGAGGTCGTAGTCGACGCCCGACCCCCGAGCCACGGGGCCGGTACAGCCGTAGTCCTTGGCCGTTGTGGCGTCGATGACGCCCGTGCCGACCGTCCGTGTCTGGATGATCTCGTTGCCGGTCAGGAGGGTGTGGAAGTCTGTGAGTCGGTCGGGGAGTCCGTCGACGAACCCTCGAACGTCCGCGAAGAATTCTTCGCGTGGCTCGGGGAGATCCCAGACGACCCCGCCGAGCCGGAAGTAGTTGAACATGAGCCGCTGGCCGGTGAGGTCTTCGAGGATGTTCTGGACGCGTTCGCGCTCCTGAATGGCGTACATGAACGTCGCCGTGAAATCCCCACACACGTCGAGCGCGTACGCTCCGACGGCGAGCATGTGTGAGAGGATCCGGCTGCACTCGGCGGCCATCGTCCGGATCACTTGTGCGTAGTCGGGGACCTCAATGCCGGCCAGATCTTCGGCCGCTCGCGCGTAGGCCCACTCGTTGAGGAGGCCACCGCCGCCCCAGTCCCACCGATCCGGATAGGGCATGATCTGGTAGCGGTAGGTTCCCTGCTGGCACAGCTGTTCCTCACACCGGTGGATGTAGCCGATGTCGGGGTCGAC
>JAWOEO010000011.1:0-3604 GCA_046482755.1 Halohasta sp.
CCCGCACCGTCGACTGCGACCAGCACCTCGTGGCCCTCTGGGTCGGGGCGGTCGATCTCGTCTACCTGCAGTACGTCGGTGCCGCCGTGGTCGTGAAAGCGAACAGCGCGCATAGCTCGGTCGACGAACGGCGCGATGAAAAAGCCACAGGAGCCTACGTTTCGATCTCCGGAACCAGCTCGCGGAGTCGCTGGACGCGCCGCTCGGTCGACGGATGGGTCCGAAACGGTACAGGGAGGTCGGTCTCGTCGGCCGGCGGCAGAATATCGAGTGCGCCCGCCGAGCGTTTGAACGCACGGAGGTCGTCGGTGGGTCGACCCCGACCCCCATCGAGCGTTTCGAGCGCGCTGGCGAGGCTGCTCGGCGAGCCAGTGAGCTCGGCCGCTCCCCGATCGGCGGCAACCTCTCGACCGCGCGAAAACAGGGCGATCGCGCCCAGACAACACCACAACTGCACCGTCGTCACGGCTGTAATGGCCGCCCAACTGAGGAACTGGCCGACGTAGACGAAGATCACGCCGCTGAAAGTGTGGATCGGCTGGAGCGTTGGCCGGTCGTCACTGCCGACGTGTTCGGCGAGCAACAGCGGGACGAGCAGGAAGCCCATCAGCCGCCCGTCGCCGTTGGCCAGATGGCTGATCTCGTGGGCCAACACGGCCTCGATCTCCTCGTCCGACAGTGCGCGGACGAGCCCGCGCGTGAGGACGATCGTGCCGTCGGATCGCCCGCCGAGCGCGTAGGATTCGGGGCGCATCCGCGTGACGATCCTGACCGTCGGCTCGGGGATCTCCGCTTGCTGAGCGAGCCGCCGGGCCATCGCGGCGATCTTCGGGTGGCGGTCGACCGCCAGTTGGCCCGTCGTCCCCAGTTCAGTTTTGAACTCGCGGACCTCGGCGCGGACCGATTCGAGGTAGACCGCGGGGAGCAGACACAGCCCGACCAGCAGAGCCCCGCCCGCGAGCGTCGACGCCGAAAACTGCCCTACGAGATCGGTGACGACAGTGTTGTCGGCAGGCAGGACCGACAGCGAGAGGAAATAGCCCCCGAGAATCACGCCACCGACAACCATCCCACCGGCGACTGCCGCGGCCACGAGGACGATCGACGCCGAGACGACTGTGATGGCTCCGAGCGCGGCCACCATGCGAACACCCAGCGAGAGGCGGGCGCGAGTCCCGACTGTCATGCGTCCTGTTTCTTGTGCTGACTGACAAATATGGGTTCCGGGTCAGGGGTCGCTGTCGACTTCCTTCCGACCCGTGAGTTCGTCGGGAAGCAGCCGAAACGTCTCGTAGGGGATCTCCGAGGGTGGCCGCTCGAAGACGTCGACGGTGGGAATGTCGACGGCCCACAACCCCTGCAAGGCGGCCGATTCGTAGGGGGCGTCGTCGACTGCTTCGAGGCGGCCGGTGGCGACGACACTCCGCCAGCCCGCCTCGGTCTCGCGGTGGACCACGAACGAGATCGGGTTGTCGACGAGGGATTGCTTGCGGCTGTCGTCGGGGACCGATAGCCGAAAGTAGATGCTGTCGGCGTCGGCGAAGTAACCGTAGGAGACGGGGATCGATACCGGTGGCTCGTTGCGGGCGGTGGCGAACGACAGCACGCCGGTGCCGCCGTCGCCGAGGAACGCCTCGCGCTCGTCGTCGCTCAGTTGGACCCAGCGAAGCCCCTGCATAACCGAAGGGACGACAACAAGACACATAATGTCATGCAGTGGTCGGATTCGTCGACTCTCTGTCCCTCCGAACAGTGGTGAGACTCGATTTCCAGTCGGTTACTGGTCGGCCGTCCACTCGACATCGCTGAACTCGAAGCGCGCGCCACCGGCGGTACCGTCCGCCACTCGAAGCGACCAGCCGTGAGCGTCACTGATGCCATGGACGATCGTCAGCCCCAAGCCGGTTCCTCCGGACCCGGTAGAGTACCCCGAATCGAAGACGCGCTCGCGGGCATCCTCCGGGATTCCAGCGCCGTCGTCTTCGAGATAAAACCCGTCGTCGAGGTGGCCAACGCGGATGGTGACGTCATCCCGGCCGTGTTCGATTGCGTTTCGCAGCAGGTTTTCGAGGAGTTGTGTGAGTCCGAACACGTCGGCCTGGATCGATCGGTCGACATCGATCTCGAGTGTTGCTCCGTCGGTGACGATGTTCGCCCAGCAGGCCTCGACGACTGCGGCGAGGTCGACCGATTCGAGGTCGACGTCGATGGTCTCATCGAACGCTCTTTGCAGCAGGCTTTCGATGAGCGTCTCCATCCGACCGAGCGCCGTCGAGACTGTCGAATGGTTGTCGTTCGGTGACTCCGTTTCGGCGACCTCGAGGTAGCCTTGGGCGACTGCAAGCGGGTTTCTGAGGTCGTGTGAGACGATCCGTGCGAACGATTCGAGCCGTTCGTTTGCGTGTTCGAGTTCCCGCTGTTGGGCTTTCTTGTCGGAGATATCTCGTGTATTGATAACGTAGTGGCCGTCCGGTGTCGGATTCGATGAGGCAACTGATTCGACCCAGACGTAGCTCCCGTCGGCTGTCCGATGGCGGTACTCGACGGCTTCGATGACGAACTCATCACTCGCAACCACGTTTTCGAACGCGTCGTACACCCTGTCGTGATCGTCCGGATGAAAGACCTCGGTACACGAGACGCCGACTAACGCGTCCTGTTCGAACCCACAGAGCCGTGCAATCGCCGGGCTCTGATACCGGATAATGCCGTCTGCATCGAGCAACGACAGCAGATTCGTCGAGTGGAGCGGGATGTCTTCGAGCGAAACCACCGCTTCCGAGCCCTCCGGTTGTTGTGATCGGTGGTCCCTATCAGCACCCATACTGACTGCAGACCTCGGGAGATATTATCTGTTTGTGTACGTCTGAGCGGGATCCGGTCGCTCCTGTGCTGTCGGAACTGGACTGCAGAAATCGACACCGCCACCCGTCGACTACGTTAGTCGAGGAAGTCCGGCTCTTCGCGTTTGTCGGCGCGCTCCTCGACGAGGTGGTCGACGAACGCCTCTGGGTCGACGTCTTGTGCCTCGCGCTCCTTGCGGTCCCGCACCGAGATCGTCCCGGCGTCGACCTCGTCGTCGCCGACGATCACCATGTAGGGGACCCGGTCGGTCTGGGCCTCGCGGATCTTGCGGCCGAGCGTCCACGAGCGGTCCTCGATGTCGACGCGGAAGTCCTCTCCCTCCAGATCGTTTTTCAGCCGGTGAGCGTAGCCGAGTTCGTCGTCGCTGATGGGGAGAATCCGGACCTGCTCGGGGGCGAGCCACAGCGGGAACTTGCCGTTGAAGTGCTCGATGAGCACCATGAAAAAGCGCTCAAAGCTCCCATAGAGCGCGCGGTGGATCATCACCGGGCGGTGGTCCTCGTTGTCAGCACCCGTGTAGGTGAGGTCGAACCGCTCGGGCATGTTGAAGTCGAGTTGGACCGTCGGGCCGTCCCACTTGCGTCCGAGTGCGTCGCTAAAGGCGAAGTCGATCTTGGGGCCGTAGAACGCGCCGTCGCCGGCTTCCAGATCGTAGTCCATCTTCGACTTTTCGAGGACGGCTTCCAGTTGGGACTCGGCTTTCTCCCAGATCTCGTCGCTCCCCACGGATTTCTCGGGG
>JAWOEO010000025.1:0-7383 GCA_046482755.1 Halohasta sp.
GACGATCGCCGACCTCGAATCCGAACTTGCGGACTCGAAGATCCCGGAACTCACCGCCGAGGCCGAGGCGATTCAGGCCGAGATCGACGACCACGAAGAGCGCATGGACGAGGTCGACGGCCGACTCAACGAAAAGCAACTCGAACTCCAGTACGCCGAGGAGGCCATCGAGGAGCTTCACGACACCGTCGAGACCGCCCAAAACCGGAAGGCCGAGGCCAAAGACACTATCGTGGAGCTAAAAGAAGAGATCGAGGCCAAGGAAGAAACCCTCGACGAGAAGCGGGCGGCCGTCGAGGAACTCGAAAGCGAACTCGTCGACCTCAAGGCCGACCGCGAGGATCTCAAGGCCACCGTCAAAGCCGCACAGGCCGCCCGCGACGAGGCCAAGGAAGCTGTCGCCGAGATCGAGTCGACGCTTGAGAGCCACCGCGAGACGGTCGACCGCCTAGAGTGGGAGATCGACGAACTGGCGTCGACGGTCGGCGAGTACGACCCCGAGGAGATCCCCGACCACGAGGAAGTCGAATCGAAGATCGACGAACTGGCGGCAAAGATGGAGGCCCTCGAACCCGTGAACATGCTGGCGATCGAGGAGTACGACGAGGTCGAGGCCGAACTGGAGACGCTCACCGAGGGCCGAGACACCCTCGTCGAGGAGCGCGACGGGATCCGCGACCGGATCGACCAGTACGAATCCCAGAAGAAGTCGACGTTCATGGACGCCTTCGAGTCGATCAACGACCACTTCGAAAACATCTTCTCGCGGCTCTCGGCGGGGAGCGGCGAACTCGTCTTAGAAGACCCCGAGGACCCATTCGAGGGTGGGCTGACGATGAAGGCCCAACCGGCTGACAAACCGATCCAGCGGCTGGCGGCGATGTCCGGCGGCGAGAAGTCGCTGACTGCCCTCGCGTTCATTTTCGCCATCCAGCGACACAACCCCGCGCCGTTCTATGCGCTCGACGAGATCGACGCCTTCCTGGATGCGGTCAACGCCGAGCGGGTCGGCGAGATGGTCGACGATCTGGCCGGCGACGCCCAGTTCGTCGTCGTCTCCCATCGTTCGGCCCTGCTCGAACGCTCCGAACGCGCCATCGGCGTCACGATGCAGGACGACAACTACAGCGCCGTGACTGGGATCCAGTTCGGCGAGGACGCCGGCGCACCAGAGACGGTCGAGGAGGTCCCGACGGATGACTGAAGCCCCGGAGCTCGCTGGCGTCGACGGCGTCGGGACTGACGTCTCTGCTCCCGAGGCCGTCGACGCGGAGGTCGACGATGACGAGGTCGAACCGGTCGAACTGCTGGTCCAGTTGGCCGAGGACGGCGAGATCGACCCGTGGGATATCGACATCGTCGAGGTCACCGACGCCTTTCTCTCCAAGCTCCACGAGACGGATCTCCGAACCACCGCCCGCGCGCTGTTCTACGCCAGCGTCCTCCTGCGGATGAAGGGCGACCAGTTGCTCGCCGATCCGGAGCCCGAGGAACCCGAGCCCGAGCCGTGGGAGCAGGCGATGGCCGAGTCGGCCGAGGCCGCGCCGGGGTTCGATCCTGTCGACGCCCTCGAAGCCGAGATGGATCGCCGGCTGGAGCGGAAGAGTACCCGTGGCTCTCCTGAAACCCTCGACGAACTCGTCCGGGAACTCCGGGAGGCCGAACGCGACAACTGGTGGAAGCGTCGCCGGGAGTACGACACCTCGGAGTCGCCACAGGGGTTTAGTCGCGGCACTCAGACCGTCGACTACCGATCGGCCGACGAGTTCCGACAGGACGACGAACCGACCGAAAACGACGTGACCGGCACCACCCATGCCGAGGAGATCGACGAGGTGATCGAGGACGTCCTTGCGGTCCTCCAGCCGCAGTTCGACGAGGGACGGGCGGAGCTCCTGTATAAAGAGGTTCGGACCGCGGGTGGGCGGCCGTTCATGACGTATCTGGCCCTGTTGTTCCTTTCGAACCGCGGTCGGATCCGGCTCCAGCAGGACGACCTGTTCGGCGATCTGTGGATTCAGGACCCCGAGCAGGTCGACGCGCCGGAGCCGGACCTCGGAGCGTCGACCGACGCCGATCAGGACGCCGCCGCTACCGAGCCGGAGCCGACTGTCGACTGACCGCGGTCGACGCTGCCCCCGAACACGCTCGTACTTATTTGGCGTCAGTCAGCCTCCACGCGTCCTCGCTGACCTGCTCGATCACGCCACGGCGGACCATCTCCTCGAGGACCTCATCGAGGCGGTCGGGCTGGGCAGTCTCCATCTCGATCCGGCCGATGTCGTAGAACTCGGCGAGCTTCTCCCTGATCGTCGACCGGTCGACCGCGTCGGCGTCGACGGCCGACAGCACGCGCCGGATCAACTCCGAGAGGTCCTCGATGAAGTTCCACGGGTAGACCACCCACGTCCAGGTGTCGAGCCGCTCGCCGACGAAATCCGGCTCGAACCGGCTCGTCTGCAGCAACTGAAGGGTTGCGGTCCGCACGGTCCCGTCGGTGCGGTCGGTGACGTACTCGTAGGCGCGTTCGATGGAGCCGCCGGTGTCGGCGATGTCGTCGACGATGAGCACGTCCTTGCCTTCGAGGGTGCCGTCGGGCATGGGATACCGGACCTGTGGCTCGTCGGCGGTCTCGCCGGTGCCGACGTAGTGTTCCATCTTGAGGCTCGTGAGGTCGTCGAGCCCGAGGAAGTCACAGCAACAGCGCCCGGCGAACCAGCCGCCGCGGGCTAAGGCGACGATGACATCCGGCTCGAAGTCGGCGGCTCGGACCTCGTCGCTGACGTCCCGACAGCGGGCATACAGGTACTCCCAGTCCGTAACCGTGCAGTTGAACGTCTCGGCGTCGTCCATACGGGCCCTAACAAGCAGGCCGTGTTAAATCGGCTGGAACGCGCCCGTCAGTCGAGATCCAACTCGTCCCGGAGGCGCTCGGCTACCTCGACGGCGGGCTCGTCGGGCTCGTCGTCGCAGGCGATCGGCTCGCGGCCGTCGAACGTCTCGTGGACCATCTTGACGCCGTCCGAGAGGGTGTCGAGCCCGTAGCCGCCTTCGAGGACGAACGCGAGGGCGGCGTCGTTGCGGTCGGCGATCGTCCGCATCCGGTCTGTCATCAGCGCGTAGCCCTCGGTCGTCACGTGGTGCCGCGAGATCGGGTCGTGCTGGTGGGCGTCGAACCCCGCGCTGACGATCAGCAGGTCGGTGTCGAACGCGGCGAGGGCGGGGTCGAGGACCTCGTCGATGATATGGAGGTAGTCGGGATCGCCTACCCCGGCCGGCAGCGGCGCGTTGAGTGTCGACCCCTCGCCGTCGTCGGTGCCGATCTCGTCGACGTCTCCTGATCCGGGATAAATTCCTTCTTCATGGATCGAGGCATAAAACACGTCGTCGCTGTCGTAGAAGATGTCCTGTGTGCCGTTGCCGTGGTGGACGTCCCAGTCGAAGACCGCCGCGCGGTCGATCTCGCCCGCATCAATGAGGCCTTGGGCGGCGACCGCGACGTTGTTGAAGAAACAAAAGCCCATGGCGTCGTCGCCCACGGCGTGATGCCCCGGCGGTCGACCGATGGCGAAGGGGGTCTGGCGGCCATCCGCGCCCGCCAGCGCCTCCTCGGCGGCCCAGCGGGCCAGTCCCGCGCTCTGGAGGGCCGCATCCCACGTCCCCTCCGAGGCGACCGTATCCCGATCCCAGTTGCCGCCGCCGTCGGCACAGAACGCCTCGAATTTGTCGACGTAGTCGTCGGTGTGGACCGAGGCGACGACCTCACGGTCGGCGGCCGGGGCGTCGTGGTAGTCGACGCCGTGTTCGTGTTTGAGGGCGCGTCGAATCGCCCGCAGGCGGTCGGCGGCCTCGGGGTGTCGCTCGCCGGTGTCGTGGTCCAGACAGACCTCGCTGTATCCGAACTGCATTATTCGAAGAGGGCGAAGTATGTCTCGATGTCATCGGCCTGTACGGTGCGTCGGTCGGCGTGGCGGGCGAGGGTGACCGCCGCCGCGGCCACGTTGTCGGCGTAATCTTCGAGGATGTCCGCCAGCGCGATCCGGGCGTCCATCGACACCCGGTAGCTATCGTCGATTTCGAGGCGGGCGATCCGGTCGACCGGCGCGATCGGGAGTTCGAGTTCCTCGCGGCCGACGACCTGCTGGACGCCGAAGTCCTCTGCCATCAGGGTCTTGCGGCCGTCGTCGGTTGCCGTTGCGGCTGCCTCGACGGTGAGTTCCGCCCCGTGGCGCTGAATCCGCCGTGCCAACTCCTCGGCAGCGCCGGCGCTTACCCGGAGTGACGCCGCGTTCCGCCTGATAATAGCGTCTACCGGGGCGAACGGCAACTCAACACTCATACCCACATACCTGCGTGTGTGTCGTATAATGCTTTCCGTTACGCGCTGGGAGCCGCCAGCCGTCACGATGTTTCAGCGAGAACTATATAGAATTAAAACAGTTCCTCGGCATCGATCGTCCCGTCGACTTCCGACCCGCGGACGGTGACCTCCTCGCCGAGTCGCAACCCCTCGCTGGTCTCGACGCTCCGGGTCTCGCTGCCGTTGTCGAGGATCACCGGATCGCCGGTCTGGACGACCGTCCCGGTGAACTCGACGACCTCGCCGGCCCCGCCGTCGGCCGCCGACTCGTCGCTCGTCGACCCCTCGTCGGTCGACGGCGAGTCGCCGTCCTCGAAGGCCGACAGCCCGCCGGCCGCGGCGGCGGCCTCGGCCTCGCGGTCGGTCGTGTGGGTCGGCGCGTCGCCGGTCTCGCCAGCACCGCCGGCGTCGACGGCCGATTCGAGGACGCTCACCGTCGACTGCCACCCCGCACTCGCTTCGAGGTCGTCCTGCCAGCCGTCCTGGATCTCGGCGTCGGTCACAAGCACCTGATCGGCGAGTTCGATGTCCTTGTCGGCTTTCTCGCCCCACAGCGCGACCCGAATGTCGCCCGATTCGTCTTTGAGCCGGATGTTTCGGACCTGTCCCTGCGAGCCGTCGTCCCGGTCGAAGGTGCGTTTCTCGTCGGCCTCGATGACGCCGCCGGCGATGTCGACCGTCTGACCGATCTCCACCGAGCCAATATCGGTCGTCTCAGGGACGTACTCGATGTCCTCCTCGAGGGGTTCGACCGCCCCGCGGGAGCCGACGTGGAGTTCGAGGCTCCCGTCGCGTTCCTTGACGTAGCCGTCGACGATCTCGACCGACTCGCCCGACTCGAAGTCGTCGACCAGATCGGCCTGTTCGTCCCACATCGTCACCCGAATCCGGCCGGTCGGATCGCCGACCGCGAGGTTCGAGACGCGACCCTCAGAGCCGTCGTTGCGGTCGAAGGTCCGGACCGTGCCGACATCCAGAATCTTCCCTTTGAGGTTCACATCCGAGAGCCCGAGTGTGAGGTCTTCGACGCGGTGGACGTCGAGGACTTCGACGTCGACCTCCGCGTCGTCGTCGGGTTCGGCCTTGTCGACGCTGACCTCGACGCCGTTGTAGCCGTCCTTGGGTCGACCGGCGATCCGGAGGACATCACCCACATCGAGGTGGCCGTGCTGTTCGCCCTCGGGGTCGCCGACCGCCGAGATCGCCTGGTTGTCCCACAGCGAGATCCGGATCCGGCCGGTGCTGTCGGCGACCTCCATGTTGACGACGTAGCCGTCCTCGGCGTCCTCGCCGTCGCGTTCAAATTCCCGGAGTTCGCCGATCGAGACGATCTTCCCGAGGAACTTCACCTCGTCCATCCCCGGTTCGATGTCGGCGATCCCGTTTACCTCCTCGTCGCGCAGTTCGTGTGCGATGAGCATGGCCGCCGTCTCCTCGTCGGCTAGCCCACCCATCTGCTCGACCTTGTCCTCGACGGCCGCCCGGAACTCTTCGAGGGGCACGTCGGTGTCGAGGTCGTCGTAGACGTCCGCGATGACACCCATAATATGTTCTCAGGCAGGGCCAGACCGCGCATAAGCGTTGTCCTTGCGCCGGTTGCGCCCGCCCGTCGACGGGTCGACCCGCGGGTTACGATGGGGATCTCTCATACGCCGGCTGTTGCGGAATCGGATATAAATCTCCGGGTCACGATCCGGAATCGGTCACGACGGTCTCTCGCCCCGTCGCGTCGTCGTGGACGACTTCGACCGCTCCCGGCGGGTCGCTATCGAGGTCGAGCCGGAGTTCGTAGCCGCGCTGGACGAGCGCCTGCGTGCAGGCTGTCTCGGGATCGCTGCGGTCCTCCTCGCCGACCACGACCTGCAGGCCGCCTTCGACGTCGGTCACCGACTCGACGACCGGCTCCGCACAGCCGTTATGGCCGGTGAGACAGCCGGTGATAGTGAGGCCGTCGCCGACGTCGACGGCAGCGGTCCCGGAGGCCTCACACTCCCCCGTCGCGGTGAGCCTTGCGGCCGTGATGCGGTCGCTGTCGATCACGTCTCTCGGAACGTCGTCGGTCATGGTCTCGTTCGTCGGTTGGTCGGTCCCGTTGGTTTGCTCGTCGGTTTCGTTAGTCGACGCCTCCTCGGAGGGGTCGTCGACGCCGAGACAGCCGGCCATCCCCGTCAGGGCGGCAGCCGCCGCCGTCCGGCAGATCCGCCGTCGGTTCATATACCACGGTGGCAACGGGGGCATATATTTCTGTGGGCGTTGGTGTTCGTGGGGGTGGGGGTGGCGTGTCGACAGCCAGCACGCGGCCGCCGTACCGTAACCGTCTTAAGTCGACCGCGGGTAGCAGAGAGTGAGTCCTGGTAGGGTAGTGGACTATCCTCTTGGCTTGCGGAGCCAGGGACCGGAGTTCAAATCTCCGTCAGGACGTTTTCGCCGACACAACAACGCCGAGCGTAGCGAGGCGTCCGTGTCGGCGAAACGGACATCTCGGAGATTTGAGCAGGGAGCGGGAGATGAGCGAGCCCCGCGAGCGAATGGGAGCGACCGAGTTCAAATCTCCGTCAGGACGTTCATTCCTTTGGGCTGCTTCGCTTCGCTCAGCAGCCACTGCAGTCATTCACGTCCTGACTTGCCCCACGCTCGACAAAGGCTCGCGTGGGACTCCGTCAGGACGTTTGCGGTCACCATACTGCCGAGATCGGTTTAGAGTCCGAAATAGGCTTCCGCCGCCGCTTGCACGGCGTCGACGTCGCTCGGTGGGGCATACACTCCGAGAGTCGTGTTTCGCCACTGTACGTCGACGAGATGTGACGGTGTCGGCGAGATGTCGGAGAACGCCCGTACCCCATCGGCCATCATGATGTGGACGTGGGCACGCTCGCCATCGGGAAGCGAGGGCAGGTCGACGATGACCTGTTGTGGACTGATCCCGGCGTCGGCCGCAATCTGTGCTTCGATACTGGTCGGATCGTCGTACTCGCGGGCGATCTCCGAGAGCGTCTCGCGGCCGATCGCGTTCTCGTTGACGT
>JAWOEO010000060.1:0-5684 GCA_046482755.1 Halohasta sp.
GGGCTCTCCCGAACGCACATCCGCAACCAGATCGACAAGACCTTGGAGGCGTTAGGCACCGACTACCTGGATCTCTACTACATTCACCGCTGGGACGAAAACACCCCGATCGAGGAGACGCTGTCGACGCTCGACCGGATCGTCGAGGAAGGCAAGGTCAACTACCTCGGTGCGTCGACGATGGCCGCGTGGCAGCTCACAAAGGCCCTCTGGAAGTCGGATGTCAACGACTACCAGCGGTTCGACGTGACCCAGCCGCTGTTCCACGCCGGTTACTACAAGGACGTCGAAGACTATCTTGAGGTCTGTGCGGATCAGGACCTCGCAGTCTGTCCCTACTCGCCGTTAGCCGGCGGCTTCCTGACGGGGAAGTACGAACGCGCCGACCCGGACGACCCCAAATCCGTTCGGGCCCCCGACGGCTCCCGTGGCAGTTTCGACGAACGGTTCGAGCGGTTCTACCTCTCGGAGCGCGGCTGGAAGGTCCTCGACGAGATCCGGGCGGTCGCCAACGAGGTCGACGCCACGCCGGCGCAGGTCTCGCTGCGGTGGCTCATGGATCAGGAGGAGTTCACCTGCGTGCCGATCGTCGGCGCACGAACCACCGACCAGCTCGAAGAAAACCTCGGGGCCGCCGAGGTGTCGCTCACGAGCGACCAGCACGACCGGATTACCGACGCGCGGTTCAACGACGAGGGGCGGCGCTGGGGCCACTGATCGGCTACCGGCCGACGTGCGGGCGGAGTCGGCGGAGGATCTCGTCGACGTCGAAGGTGTCGGTCTCCTTATCGAAGATCCGGTCGCCGTCGACGCGAACGACGAAGATCCCGTGATCGCCGGTCACCAGCGAGACGCGGTCGAGTCGGTCACCGAACTGCCGAAGGATCGCCTCCTCGACAGTCAGTGCGCGGTCCAACATCCCACACGGAACGCAGTACTCGATTTCGACGGTAGTCACAGGCTACTAACGGATCCGACAGCCGAAAAGGGTGCCTACTGTCGAAGACTGGCGAGCCATCCGGATGGCCGCCAGTACAGCAGCCCGGCGGTGAGGACGAAGACGACAGTCGACAGCCCATACGACACCTGCAGGGCCGAGGCGACCAGGATCGAACTCCCGCCGGTCACCGCCGAGGCCAGCGAGGCGATGATCGGCCACGAACAGGAGACACACGAAAACAGCCCCAACAGCCCAGCGGCGGCCGAGCCCGAGGCCTCGATAACTGTGTCGTAGACGAGATACGCCAACGCCGCATACCCCATCAGATAGATCGGGATCAGGTTGATCGTGACAACCGCGCCGCTGTAGAGGGCTGCCGGGCCGAAGCCGAACGGGAGCCACGCGATCCGGAAGCCGGTCGCCGCATCACCGATCCCCGCGCCGACGACGCCGCCGGCGAACAGCAACAGCCCGAAGTAGCCGCCGGCTACCATGCGGGCCCGCCGACGAGTCGACGGCGAGGAGGGCTCAGGATGGGTGTTAGTAACGACCCACACCGAGACGGTGAGCCAGAGCAGTCCGTAGCCGACCAGTCGGAGCGAGCCGAGATCCGCCGGCGTCACCAGCACGTAGAGGCCGAGGAGCAGCAACAGGCTGTTGAGAAACAATCCCCAGTAGAGCCGTCGACCGGTCGGCAGCGGGATCGAGAGGCCGGTTCCCTGTTCGCTCATAGCGCGAGGCCTTCGACGACGATCGCCAGCAGGACGAAGCCCAGATAGGCGTTCGAGGCGTGGAACGACCGGAGGGCGGCGGCTTTGGTCTGCTCGTAGTGGAGCCGGACGACCATCCAGAGGAAGACGCCACCGAAGACGACCCCCGTCGCCACGTAGAGCCAGCCCAGCGTCCCGCTGGCGGCGAGTGCCGCGCCGGCGACCAGCGTCGCGCCGAGATACCAGACGATGTGTCGACGGGTCGCCGTCTCGCCGCGTACCACGGGCATCATCGGGAAGCCGCCGCGCTCGTAGTCGTCCTTGTAGGCGAGCGCGAGGTTGTAGAAGTGGGCGGGCGTCCACAGGAAGATCAGCGTCGCCAACAGCAGCCCGCCGGCCCCGATCTCGCCGGTCACCGCCGCCCAGCCGATCAGCGCCGGGAGTGCGCCCGCAGCCCCGCCGAGGACGGTGTTTTGAACCGTATTCGGTTTGAGAATCAGCGTGTAAACCACGCTGTAGAAGACGATGGCCGCGAGGCCGAGAACGGCCGCCAGCCAGTTGATCGTCGCAAAGAGGCCGACCGAGACGACGGTCAACACGAGGCCGAAGGCCACGGCGTTCGGCACGGGAACGAGGTCGGTCGCCAGCGGCCGGTCGTTGGTCCGGGCCATCCGCCGGTCGACGTCGCGTTCGAGAACGTGGTTGAACGTCCCCGAGGCGCCGATCGACAGCGAGCCGGCGACGAGCGTGGCGGCGACCGTGTAGGGCGTCAGTCCGGGGCCGCCGGCCAGCGCCATCGCCGCCGCGGCGACGAGACACAGCAGCCACATCAGCCGCGGCTTCATCAGCCGGAAGTAGGCAAAGACGGTCGCCTTCGCGCGGTCGACCGGGTCGCTCGGCACCGGCGGCCGCTCGTTCGGATCAAGCGGCTCGGACGGTTCCGGTGGCGTCTCGGGGACGTCATCGGGGTCGCCGGTTTCGGCCTCCAGCCACCACGCCAGCGCCGCCAGCAGGCCGCCGAAGATCGTCACGCCCGCCGCGAGGTGGACGACCGACAGCAGTTCGGTGCCGCCGGTCGTCGCTACGAGCGCGCCGAGGCCGGCCTGCGCCGGGAACAACAGGAGTGCGACCGCCAGCGCCGCCCGGATGCGTCGGCTCGTCGGCCGCCGCCACGCGAGGACCGTCGTCGCCACGACGCCGAGGCCGACGGCGACCGCGACGATTCGGTGGCCGAAGGCGATCCAGCCGTCGACGCTCGCGGGCAACGACCAGCCGGTGCCGCAGGCCGGCCAGGCCGTACAGGCCGCGGCGGCGTCGGTGAGCGCGGTCGCCACGCCGACGACGAGCAGGAGATAGACGCCCATCGTCGTCGCCGCCAACAGCCCCGGAAACCGATCCGGTGATCGGGTACTCGAAGTCACTACCAGTTGTTGGGCGTCGACATATATAGGAGCCCCGTTTCGATGATCCAACCAGTCGGCGAGTGACAGACTCGGCGGGCGAGCCAACACGGAAGGTGGCGATTCAGTAGGTATTTAGGCCGGCCGTGCTAGTTTTATACCAGCATGAACGCCAAGCGTCTCGCACTCGCTTCGCTGCTGTCGGCGGCCATGATGGCCCTTGTGGCCGACCCGGTGGCCGCCCAGTCGACCTCGGCGGACCTGATCGGCGAGTTGAACATCAAACTGCTGTATATCGCTCTGCCGATCACGCTGCTGGTCGAGATCATCCTCATCTACGCCGTTATTCGGTTCAAGAACAACGACGAGCCGAAACCCACGAAGGAAAACCGCCGGCTGGAGATCACCTGGACGGTCGCCACGGCGATCATCCTGCTGTTCGTCGGTGTCGCCTCCTACGGCGTGATGGCCGATCCGAGCGTGACCTTCACCGGCGGCGAAGACGAGGTCGCACCGGACGACGGCGACGTGTACGTCGAAGCCGAAGCCTACCAGTGGGGGTGGACGATGACCTACCCCGACCACGATATCACGGCCCCGGAAGGTGAAAACGGGCCCGTGATCACGGTGCCCGAAGGCCAAGACATCTACGTCGGTGTCACCTCCGAGGACGTGATCCACGGCTTCCACGTCCCCGATCTGGGTATGAAGATGGACGCGATGCCCGATCAGGTCCAGTACATCAAGACCACCCCCGAGGAGACGGGGACCTACCAGGGCTACTGTTCGGAGTACTGTGGCGTGGCCCACTCCCAGATGTACTTCACCGTCGAGGTCGTCGACCAGGCCGAATACGACCAGTGGGTCGACGAGCAGACCGAGTCCGAATCGGACGACGAGGCCGGCAACGAAACCAACGAATCGGCCTAACGACCGACTCCACGTCCGTTCTCCGTCTCCCGTCGTTTGTGACCTGCGAGTCGCCGCAGGACCACCGTTTTGATATACACCCGAAAACACCGTTCGAGTATGGATGACGTCACCGACCAGTACTCGCCCGCCGACGTCGAACGGGCGGTCGAGGCCTACTGGGACGACCACGACGCCTACGAGGCGACCAAGGCGGCCCACGCCGACGACCCGACCTTCTTTTTCGTCGACGGCCCGCCGTATACCTCCGGGCAGATGCATCTCGGTACCGCCTGGAACAAGACCCTGAAGGACGCCGTCATTCGCCAGAAGCGAATGTCTGGCCATCAGGTCACCGACCGGCCGGGCTACGATATGCACGGCCTCCCCATCGAGGTGAAAGTCGAGGAGGAACTCGGCTTCGAGAACAAACAGGACATCGAGGAGTACGGCATGGAGGCGTTCATCGAGGAGTGCAAGACCTTCGCCCAAGAGAACCGCGCGGCGATGGACGAGGATTTCCAATCTATCGGCGCGTGGTTCGACTGGGACGACCCCTACGAGACCATCTCGCCGGAGTACATGGAGGCCGCCTGGCACGGCTTCAAACAGGTCGCCGAACGCGGCCTCGTCGAGCAGGGCAAACGATCGATCTCGCAGTGTCCGCGGTGTGAGACCGGGATCGCCAACAACGAAGTCGAGTACGACCAGGTCGAAGATCCCTCGATCTACGTGAAATTCCCGCTCTCGGATCGGGAGGGAAGCCTTGTCATCTGGACGACCACTCCGTGGACGATCCCCGCCAACACCTTCGTCGGCGTCGGCGAGGACCTCACCTACAACAAGGTTCGGGCCACCAAAGGCGGCGACGAGGACGTGCTGTATATCGCAAGTGAGTGTGTCGACGACGTGCTGGGCCGCGGCCGGTACGACGACTACGAGGTCGAAGCCGAACTGGGTGGCCAGGAACTCGTCGGCTGGGCCTACGACCACCCGCTGGCCGAGGAAGTCCCCGACAACCCGAGCTTCGAGGGCGCGGGCGAGGTCTACACGGCCGAGTTCGTCGAGGCCGACCGCACTGGCCTCGTTCACTCCGCGCCGGGCCACGGTGAGGAGGACTTCCACCGGGGCCAGGAACTCGGCCTCGACATCTTCTGTCCGGTCGCCGGCGACGGCACCTTCACCAAGGCCGCTGGCAAGTACGCGGGGCAGTTCGTCCGGGATGCCAACGACGAAATCAAAGCCGATCTCGACTCTCACGGCGCGCTCCTTGCGAGCGAGACCTACGAGCACTCCTACGGCCACTGTTGGCGCTGTGACACCGATATCATTCAGCTAACCACCGACCAGTGGTTCATCTCGATCACCGATATCAAAGACGAACTGCTCGACAACATCGAAGACGCCGAGTGGCACCCCCAGTGGGCCCGCGACAACCGCTTCCGGGACTTCATCGAGAACGCCCCCGACTGGAACGTCTCCCGACAGCGCTACTGGGGCATCCCGATCCCGATCTGGATCCCGGAGGACGCCGAGAGCAGCGAGGGCACCCTCGACGAGGAGATGATCGTCATCGGCACCCGCGAGGAGCTGGCCGAGCGCGCCGACCAAGACGTCGACCCCGAAGATATCGACCTCCATCGGCCGACCGTCGACGAGATCACGATCACCGACGACGGCACCACCTACCGGCGTATCGAGGACGTCTTCGACGTCTGGCTCGAC
>JAWOEO010000118.1:0-6920 GCA_046482755.1 Halohasta sp.
GGCAACATCCCCGATCCCATGAACTTGGTCGCGCTGTTGGTCGGCTTCCGCCAGAGCAGCGACGGCAGCGGCTCGAACCCCCGATCGTCGAACGCCGCGGTGATCCGGCTGTGGTTCTGGTAGCGCCGAAAGGAGCCATCGAGGCTCCGGGTTGCATCGCCGACGTTGATACATGCGATCCCGCCGTTGACGAGCACCGACGAGACGGTTTCCCAGACCGCATCCAGCGCCGTGTGCATCGCCTCGAAGGCCGCCCGCCCACGGCCCGCATCGAGGTGGCCCTCGATGGCCGGCTCCAGCGAGACGAACAACTCGTCCCACAGTTCGATCATCGGATACGGCGGCGAGGTAACCACGAGGTCGACCGAGTTCGGTTCCAGTCGGTCGGTCGACCGGGAGTCGCCGATGTGGACGCGGTGGTCCGTTTCCATTGGGCTACGGTTCGGGGTCCCGAACAAAACAGCTTGGCACTGTCTCTCACTAGGTGATAATTACCAGCCTGTGACGAGTCGAAGGGTCGGGCTACGGAGCGTAGGCGTCGACTACCGCAGCTGATTCAACACACAGAGACGACACACAGGTTCCGAACGGGCACGATGGGATTCGAACCCACGACCGTCGGATTAGAAGTCCGACGCTCTCTCCGGACTGAGCTACGTGCCCTCATCGGTAGGTCGACCCATCGGCTACAAAGCCGTTTGGGTTCGGCACGCCGCCGAATCGGCCGCGGGAAGCCCGAACAGCACACCTAAGTCGGTCACCCGACTACGGCCCACAGAGATGCACGTACTCGGAACTGTGGGGCTCCCCGGAAGCGGGAAAGGCGAACTGGCGGCGGTGGCCCGCGAGGAGGGGCTGCCGGTCGTCACGATGGGCGACGTCATCCGGCGGGCCTGTCGGGACCGCGGCCGTGATCCCGCGACCGCCCACGGCGAAGTCGCCAAAGCCCTCCGCGAGGAGAACGGCCCGGCGGCGATCGCCGAACGGTCGCTACCGCTGGTCCGGGAGGCCGTCGACGAAGGCGACGCCGAGACCGTCGTTGTCGACGGCCTCCGATCGATGGTGGAAGTCGAGGCGTTCCGCGAGGCCTTCGGCGAGGCCTTCCGGATCGTCTCCGTCGAGGCTCCCTTCGACCTCCGTGCCGAACGACTCGACGCGCGGGGTCGGGACGCCACCGACAGCGATCTCGAAGCCCTCCGGGCCCGCGACGAGCGGGAACTCGGCTTCGGGATGGGCGAGGTGATGGCGGCCGCCGACTACCGTATCGAGAACACGGGCACGTTGGAAGCGTTCCGCGAGCGCG
This sequence comes from Halohasta sp., assembly GCA_046482755.1. Classification (GTDB taxonomy): domain Archaea; phylum Halobacteriota; class Halobacteria; order Halobacteriales; family Haloferacaceae; genus Halohasta. Next base: position 1,304 of record JAWOEO010000118.1, read on the forward strand.
TGCGGGAACTGCTCGCTGCCCCGGCCGACGCGGAGCCGAACCGATGATCTACAGCATCGACGTCCGGATCGAAGCCCCCGTCGAGCCGACGGAGGTCACCGACCGCGTCGCCGATGCGGTGGGAGCTGTCTTCCCGAACGCGGAGTTCACCCACGAACCGGGACTGCTGGTCGCCGAAACCCACACGCTCGATCCGTTTTCCGACGTTCTCCACGAACAGGAGATCCTCGATACCGCCCGCCGTGAGTTCCTCAAACACGCCGACGAGGAGGGGTTTTCCTTCGCACTCAAGAAACAGGCGGCCTTCGAGGGCGTGGTCAACTTCGCGGTCGGGAACCCCGACGAACTCGGCGACATCGAGGTCGACGTCCGGGTCCGCGAACCCGACGTCGAATCGATCGTCGACGCCATCGCCCCGCCGACCGAGGACGGCACCCCGGTCGATCCGGGCGATGACTGACCCGCGCGGAGCCACGCGAACTGGACGCTGATTTCTCGAACCGGGCAGTATCGTCCGGTGGGCCACAGTTAACAACAGTTACCCGAAACGAAAACTGAAACAGTCTCAAATCGATTTGTAAAACGTCTCTACGGATTTACACCGCCAGTAAAATATTATAAAATGAATATACCGGGGCGATAAAGCGTATGAACCGACGCCAATGCTCGTCGTATTATATGGGGTATCCGGTCTATGGTGTAACCAGACGGTGACCAACTGATGAAGAACTTCACACCAAACCATGGACAGAACGCGAACGTCGAGTCCGGCTCGATCGAAACGCTCGCGCGGCAGGGAACGGTCGCGCTCAGAGCCACCATCCGACGAGTGAGCTTCTGGGCGGCGATCCTGCTGCCGGTCGTCTATCTGCCACTGCTGTCCAGTGGTTCGGGTGCGGAGACCGGCTCCCTCGTACTCGGCCTGCTCGCACTGAACCTGATTGCCCTGTTCGTCGGCCACAACCACCACTAACCATGAGCGCCACACCACAACCCGTTGGGACTGACGCCTCGACCAGCGACGCCAAACCGAAAGACGAGCGACTCGCCGACTACCTGCGGCAGCGCGTCGACGACGGCGAGATGTACTTCAAGAGCAAGTTCATCGCCGACGACGTCGGCCTCTCGTCGAAAGAGATCGGCGCACTGATCGTCAAGCTTCAGGAATCGGTCGACGACCTGTCGATCGAGCGGTGGTCGTATACGGGCGCGACCACGTGGCGTGTCGAACAGACCAACTGAGTCGCGTCGTCACCGTCTACCCACCACCACTCCTTCGACGCTACATCGGCAGCGCCAGCAGTGTGACGACCGCCAGCGAGATGAAGACGATTTTGAGCGCCGTGTTGACGACTATCACTTTCGTGCCAAAGGTCGGCCCCCAAATCCCGTACTGAAACGGGATCGACCGCTTGAACGTCGAGACCGCAAACGAAATAATTCCCCCGAGGAGCAGCGTTGCGACCGCCTGTCGCGGCGTGAACGGGTCGCCCAGAAACGGGGCGATGGCTGCTGCACCGGAGGTCGTATCGAGCGTGTAGGTGACGATTACGGGGATCGAAACGGCCGGGAGGCCGACGAGCTGGGTCAACGGATCGGCCGAGCCGGCGATCGCGTCCAGATCGTACCGCGCGACCAGTAGTGTCACCAGTGTGTAGACGACCGCGAGCCGAGGGACCAACCGGCGGAGCGTCGGCCGAGTCCGGTCCCACGCGTCGACCAGTCGCCCGCGGCGGGTCCGGGCCTCCGCGTCGAGTTCGTCGGGGTCGAGTTGGACCGCGGTGTCGACGTTCGCCTCGGAGACCAACAGCGCCCCCGCGAGAATGCCGACGAGGGTAATCGCCAGCGCGATCAGCGCCCGCGAGGCGACGTAGAACACCCCGACGTAGAGGCCGAGAATCGGGATGAGGACGGGTATGTAGTAGGTGAAGACGTGCTGGGCGAATCCGAAGAACGTGTTCATCACGACCGCAACCAGCGTTGCCCGGTCGTCCAGCAGCCCCGACTCGCGAAGATCCGCGAGCATCGCGTAGCCGGCGGTCGTCGAGACCGTCGTCGTCAGAATCGCGGTCCCAACTTCGTCAGGGAGATTTGCCGGCCCGGTCAACAGCCGCGAGAGCCCGGCGATCTTTTCGACGAGCCCGAAGGCGACCGCGACGTTGGCGAGATACACCGCGACCGACACCAACAACGAGATCCGGACGACTCGCGGGAGGACGTCGACGAACGCGCCGACAACCGACTGGAGGAGCCACGCCGACTGCACAGTTCGCGTCGGAACGCGAGAATGAAAGAGCCGTCGATCGGTCGGTTAGTTAGGCACTCCCTACTCGGCCGACACCAACGTTTCAAGCACGAGAACCGGAGTCGACCGTATGCCCGAGTTCACCGTCGAAACCACGGACAAAACGACCGTCGTCGACATCACCGACCGCGTCTCGGAAGCACTGCCAGCCAACGCTGACGGGGTCTGTACCGTCTTCGTCACCCACACCACTGCAGGCGTGATCGTCAACGAGAACGAGCGACGACTGCTCGACGACCTAGCCGACGCCCTCGATACGCTCGTCCGCGATGAGGGCTGGAGCCATGACGCGCTGGACGACAACACCGACAGCCACGTCCGGGCGATGCTGATCGGCGCGAGCGAGACGATCCCGGTCGACGACGGCGAACTCCGGCTCGGCCGATGGCAGTCGGTACTTCTCGTGGAGTGTGACGGTCCCCGAACCCGGGCGGTCGACGTTCGCTTCCACTGATCGGACAGTTTGCGATAGTTTTTGCTGATGGAACGCCGACGGTCGGCCAATGCACCTGCTGTTGACGAACGACGACGGCATCGGGAGTCCGGGACTGGCGGCGCTCTACGAGGCACTGTCGGAAAGTGCGACGGTCACCGTCGTCGCGCCGGCCGCCGACCAGAGCGGTGTCGGCCGCACGCGGTCGGATCTCTCCTTCGAACTCGACAACCGGATCACGATCGAGGATCACGAGTGGGGGTACGTCGTCGACGGCACGCCCGCCGACTGCGTCGCCGTCGGCCTGCGGCACATCCCCGAAGCCGACGAGATCGATCTCGTCGTCTCGGGGGCCAACGACGGCCCGAACGTCGGCAGCTACATCCTCGGTCACTCCGGAACGGTCGGGGCGGCCGTCGAAGCGGCGTTCCTCGGGACGCCGGCGGTCGCGGTCTCGGGGTACGATCGGGAGACGTACTTTCCGGAGGACAACGACGATCGCACCTTCGAGCCGATCGCGGCCGCCACGCGGGAACTCATCGAGTTGCTCGACGACGGGGTGTTCAACGGCGCAGTCGACTACCTCAACGTCAACGTGCCGACAGAGCCGGCCGAGCGGGTCGTCGTCACCCGACCGCTGGCGGATTACGACACCGCAGTCGTCGCGACCGACGACGGCGAAGCCTTCGAGAGCAACTACTGGGCGACCCACCCGGTCGACGGCGAGGGGTTCCCGATCGGGTTTGATCGCTATGCGGGCGACTATCCGGACTGGAGCGACCGGGCAGCCGTCGTCGACGGGGCGATCAGTCTGACGCCGCTCGGCACGCCACAGGCGACCGTCGAGACGCCGGCGGCGCTCGCCAACCTAGTCGAGCGGTACAACAACAGGGCCGACGCCGAACCGTAGGCGTCGACTACCGGGACGTAGGGAGTGGCTACCGACTTAGAGCTGGCCGCCGGGACCGCCGAGACCGCCGAGGCCGCCACCGCCGTCGCCCTGCTGCATCTTTTTCATCATCCGCTGCATGTCACCGTCGCCCATCCCCTGGAACTGCTTGATCGTCCGGTGCATCATCTTGTGCTGTTCGAGCAGTTCCTTGACCGTCTCCTCGTCGGTGCCGGAGCCGCGGGCGATCCGTTCGACCTGTGTCGCACCGATCGACCGCGGCTCTTCGAGTTCGGCATCGGTCATCGAATCCATAATGACGTCGAAGGTGCGCATCCGGTTTTGGGTGACGTCCATCGCGTCGTCCGGCAGTTGGTCCATCATCCCGCCGCCCATGCCGGGGATCATGTCCATCACCTGATCGAGCGGGCCCATGTTGTTCATCGCCTCCAGCTGTTTCTGCATGTCCTTGAGAGTGAACTCGCCTTCGAGCAGCTGTTCGGGGTCCCAGTCGTCGTCTTCGGCCCCTGTCTCCTCCATCGCGCGCTCGACGCGCTCGGCGAGCTGTTTGAGGTCGCCCATCCCCAAGAGTCGGGAGATGAAGCTGTTGGGCTCGAAGCGTTCGATATCCTGGACCGTCTCGCCGGTCCCGAGGAACGCGATCGACGAGTCGGTCTCGTTGACCGCGGTGAGGGCACCCCCACCTTTCGCGGTCCCGTCGAGTTTGGTGATGGCGACGCCGTCGACGCCGATCGCCTCCTCGAAGCGCTGGGCCTGCTCCTTTGCGCCCTGGCCGATCGCAGCGTCGAGCACCAGCAGGCTCCGGTCGGGATCGGCCGCCGACTCGATCTGCTCGATCTCGTCGATCAGGTCGTCTTCGAGGGCGTGGCGACCCGCGGTGTCGACGATGTGAACCTCGGCCTCGTCGGTCGCTTCGAGGCCGTCACGGGCAATTTTTACGGGGTCGGATTCGTCGGGATCGCCGTAGAACTCGACCTCGGCGCGCTCACACATCTGTTTGGCCTGATCGTATGCCCCCGGCCGGAAGGTGTCGGTCTGGATCACGGCGGGGCGAAGGCCCTTCTTCGAGAACCACCACGCCATTTTGGCGGCGGTGGTCGTCTTCCCCGACCCCTGCAGTCCGGCGAGCATGATCGTCTGCGACTCGAGGGGGAGTTCCGTCGAGTCGCCGACGAGGTCGACTAGTTCCTCGTAGACGATCTTAAGGACGTGGTCGCGGGCGGAGGTGCCGCTCGGCGGTTCCTCGTCGAGGGCGCGCGTTTTGATGCCCTCCGAGAGGCTCATCACGAGGTCGACGTCGACGTCGGCCTGCAGGAGCGACCGCTGGATCTGCTTGACGACCGCCTGGACGTCGTCTTCGTCGAGCCGGGACTTCCCGCGGAGGTCATCAAGGGTCCCCCGGAGGGAACTGCCGAGATCATCGAGTACCATTTGGCCGACGTACGAACCCCAACCGGTAAAGCGTTGTTCGTCGGGCGGCCGGGGACTGACGAGGCCGTATATATCAACGAAAGCTATCGTACCGGAGGAATTACTACGTAAGATACTGTCAGTAGTGGTAATGGGAGATCGAGACCGGCCGCTGTTCGTCGGGCCGTCGGCGCTGGCCTCGCGGGTCGAGACGGAACTCGAAGAGGGGCTTGCCGTCGTCGAGTCGACGGCAGCAGCCGGCGAGTATCTCGACGAGGGGACACCGCCCTGTGTCGTCACCGATCACGCCCCGCCCACGAGAGACTGTGTCGAACTGCTCGGAGCGACCACCCGCCCCGTCGTCGTCGCCCCGGTCGACGGCGGGACCAGCGCGTTGGCAACACGGGCGCTTGAGGCGGGAGCGGCCACCTATCTCGATCCGACGACCCGACCAGATCAAGGGGTCTATTATAACTCATGGTCATATGGATCATATTGGTGCTATTCCTCATTTAATGAACAAACTTGGGAATCCACCAATGTTTATGGGTAAGCTAAC
>JAWOEO010000149.1:0-12891 GCA_046482755.1 Halohasta sp.
GCCCCCTTCTCGGTCGGGGTGTGGGCGACCGAGACCGAGGGCCCGCTGCCCCCGAGGCCGACAGTGCCGGCTCCGCCGGCTGCGATCGTCGCCCCGCCGACGTCCCGTGACTCGACTAGCAGATCGATCTCGCCGCGCTCCAGCCGGTCGACCGACGGCGGATGGGGAGCCAACGCGGCGTGGCGCTCGACCACGTCGTAGTAGGGGCTGTTGGCACTGATTCCTACCCGGTAGATGTCTTGGCTCGGCGAGAGGCCCTCGAAGCCGCCGGCTACGGCCGCCGTGGCGATGCCCCCGGCCAGCAGCACCAACACCACGCCCGCGGCGATCGTCCGGCGGTCGAGCCCCATCGAGCCGAGGCTGACTTCCCAGCGGGCGATCCGCCAGATCTGCCGGAGGCGGCTCCCGAGTCTCACCGTGGCCCCTCCGTCGGCGTGTCGGTGTAGCCGAGGTCCGCAGCAGTCGACGCCTCGGGGTCGGTCGCCGCCGCGGTCCGGGGGCCGGCCATCTGCCGGCCGGTGAGATCCAAGAACAGTGCTTCGAGGCTCGGCTCGTCGGTCCGGATGTCGACCACGCGGCCGCCGGCGGCCTCGGCGGCGTCCTGCAGGTCCTCGACGGCATCCATCGAGTCGACCGCCAGCCGGTACCGGCCGGCGTCGGCCGGCTCGCTTTCGGGAAGGTCCACGTCGGTGAAGACGCGGTAGGTGGTCTCGCCGTAGGTCTCGCGGATCTCGTCGACGCTGCCGCGGGCGATGATCCGGCCCTCGTTCATGATGATGACCCGATCGCAGACCGACTCGACGTGGTAGAGGTTGTGCGCGCTGAAGAGGACGGTCTTGTCGTCGGCCCGGAGTTCGCGGGTGAACTCGAGGACGGAGTTCGTCGTGAGGGGATCGAGCCCGCTTGCGGGTTCGTCGTAGATGAGGACATCGGGATCGTTGATCAGCGAGCGGGCGATGGCGACCTTTCGTTTCATCCCCTTCGACATGTCGCCGAGGCGGCGGTCCCGGTACGCCAGTTCGAGTCGGTCGAGCGTCTCGGTGATGCGTTCCTCGGCCGTCGACCGCGGGACGTCGTAGAGATCGGCGAAGAAGGTGAGATACGACCGGGGGGTCATGTCCTCGTAGAGCGGCGACTCCTCGGGCAGGAAGCCGAGGCGGTGGCGCATCGCGGGGTCGGCGGCGTCGAACCCCGCGACCTCGGCGCTGCCGGCGGTCGGCTCGATCAGCCCCGCGAGCATCTTCAGCGTCGTAGTCTTGCCCGCGCCGTTGGGGCCGACGATGCCGAAGATCTCCCCCGTCTCGATCTCGAACGAGCTGTCGACGACGGCCGCAAAATCACCGTAGGTCTTCCGCAAGCCCGAGACCCGAATCATACCTGACCTGTCGCCCGCGAGTACAAAAACACACGGCCGAAAATACAGCGACTGATAGCCGCCTGCTCCTCGGCCGCCAGCGACTATTCGGCGACGAGTTCCGTCTCCTCGACAGCCTCCCGCAGCAACCCCTTGAGCCGGTCGGTCGTCGCGTCGGCCTCCGAGGCGTTTTCCATCAGCACCGTCTCGCTGGGGAACAGCCGCTCGCCGAGGACCAGTCCGTGATCGCGGGCCGTCGACCCCGTCATGGTGAGATAGACCCCGAGGCCACTGTCGGCGATGGCGGCCTCTTCCTCGCGGTCCTCGGCGGGATAGACGAACTCGACGTCCGCGATGGTGTCGGTGCCGAGGACGGCCTCGACAAGTCGTTCGTAGCGCGGCGAGATACACAGCGGGCCGGCGTAGTCGTCGACGAACGCCCGGTCGAGGTCGCGGCCTTCGACCGACTCCGGTCGGGCCATCAGCGTGTGGTACACTGTGTCACCGAGCCCGGTGACGACTCGGACGTCGGTATCCTTGGGGTTGATCCGGCGGTTGATCTCCGCGAGCGAGCCCAGCCCCTCGGGGTGGAGTTCGACCACCTCTTCGAGGACGAGGTCGGCGCTGTCGAAGCCGAGGGCGAACTCGTGGGTCCGCAGGGCGCGGAAGGGTTCCTCGCGGCCGATGAGTCGGAGCGCGACGTCGCCGCAGTCGACGGTCGCGCTGTCGAAGACCACCCGGCGGGGGAACCCATCGCGGCTGTCCCGCAGCAGGGTGTACTCGGGGGCGGTCGGCTCGGTGGGGTCGCTGTAGTCGGCCAGCCGCTCGTAGGGGCCCTGCTCCGGTTCGGTATGGCCCTTGGTGATCGCCTTCTCGTAGCGGAGCGTCGAACTCACCGTGTCGGCGAGCGCGCCGCAGTCGGCAACCGCAGCGAGTCGGTCGAGCACCGCTTCGAGCGGTCGACCCTTTCTGGGCACCGCCACCGGAACCGTTCGGCTCATTGTCGGGGTGTCGGAACCGGCTCCTAAACAGATTCCGTTTCGTCGGCCGTGCGGGAGCCGGTCTCACGCCTCGACAGGCGGCTCAGTTGTCGTCGCCGCCACCGCCGCCGACGCCGCCGAAAGCACTCGAAAGCTGGTTGCGGAACTGTTCGAGGGCGTCGATCTCGGCTTCGAGTTCGTCGACCCGGTCGGCGATCGCCTCGACCTCGCCGACGTCGGCCTTGGTTTCGAGGGCTTCGAGGTCCTCGATCCGCTCTTCGAGGGCATTGAGGTCGCCCCTGAGCCGGCGTTTGGCCGACCGGATGGTATCGTCGAGCGTATCGAGTTCCGCCTCGACGTCGTCGACGGCCGCGTCGACCTCGCCGAGGTCGCTATCCAGTCCGCCGATCCGTGTGTCGAGGTCGTCGACCGTCTCGCCGAGGTCGCCGATCTCGTCGAAGGCGTGGTCGAGGTCCCCATCGAGGTCCTCGACGGCGTCGGTCGCCTCCGCGGCGTCAGCCGCGGCGCTGTCGGCGGTCTCGACAGCCGTGTTGGCCCGGTCGGCGGCGTTGTCCGCGGTCTCGGTCGCCGTCTCGACCTCGCGGGAGAGCTTCGAGACCGAGGCGTCGAGATCGTCGACCTGCTCGACCGCCGATTCGACGGTCGACTCCGCGTCGTCGACCCGGTCGTCGATCTCGTCGACGCCCGTTTCGGCCTCGTCGACGCGGTCGTCGAGGGACTCGACCTCGCGTTCGACGCTGTTGACACCTGTACGGACGCTGGTGAGGTCCGCGCTGAGGTCGGCGCGCTCGGAGGCGGCCGAATCGAGTTCGACCGAGATCTCGTCGACCTCCTTCGAGAGTGCTTCGACGTCCGAGCGCAGGTCGCCGAAGATCTCGGTGGCCGTCCCGTTTTCGTTGATGAACGCTTCGAGCGCGTCGGTGTAGGCCGCCAGTTCGTCGACCTGCGACTGGACCCGGTCGAGTCGGACCTCGACGCTCCGGGGTACTCCGGAGCCGAGTTCCTTCTCCAGTAACGCCCGGTCCTCCTCGGAGACGTTGTCGTTCCGGAGTTCGGCCGCCAACACGGCGGCGATCCCGCCCTGGACGGCGACGACCGACGAGGAGTCGCCGTCCTCGCCGTCGACCGCCGGCGTCGCCGTGATCGCCGGCTGGAGGTCGTCGTCGATCGCCGGCTGGTCGGCCTCCGCGTCGGCTGCCGGGGCGGTATCGCCGGCTGTCGACCCGGCGTCGTCGGCTGTGGCATCCTCGCCGGCAGCCGCCTCGGCGTCGCCGGTCACGTCGTCGCCTGCCGACTCGGTGTCGGTGGCGTCCGTCGGCGTTGTCTCGACGGCGGGCTCGCCGTCGACTGTCGCTTCGTCGGCCATCTCCTCGGAATCGTCGACGCCTGCCGATGGCTCGGCTGGCTCGTCGTCGACCGCCTGCTCGAGGCTCTGGTCGTCCGTCACCTCAGCCGCGTCGTCAGCCGCGACGCCGTCAGCCGCATCAGCGTCGGCAGCGTCAGCCTCGACCGCTTCGGGGTCGACGGCATCGATCTCCGCCTCGTCGGCCGCTGTGTCGTCCGGATCGGCCTCGGCCGTCGGGATGGGATCGGCGGCGGCCGAAGGTTCGCCCGCATCGGGCGTCGCATCGGCGAGGGGATCGTCGGCGTCGCCCGCGAGGGGGTCCTGTGCGTCGTCGACGCCGGGCAGCGAACTCCGGTCGCCCGACAGCACGTCCCGGACGAGTTGGCTGTTGTCGGGGCCCAACACGCCTTCGATGTCGGCGGCCTGCTCCTGTTCCTGTGTGGTGAGTTCCTTGACCGAGGGCTCGATGAGGAACGACCGCAGATCGCTCATGTCGTCGGTCCGAATCCCGTAGACGGTTTTGAGTTCCTCGCCGGGTTCGAGGTCCCGCTCGAACTCCACGCGATGGTCCTTGTAGGCGGTCCACCGGTCGCTCTCGAACTCCGGATGGAAACCGACCCGCTCCATCGGGAACGACTCGGGTATCTGATCGGTCAGCCGCACGTGGGCCGGCTCCGATCCGGTCGACTCGATCTGGAAGACCACCGCCGGGACGGGGAACTCCTCGGCAGTAACAGTCTTCTCGACGGTAATCCCGTCGTTTGAGACTGTTACAGTCTCGTTGATGTCTGACCCCTGGCTCATGTGGGGGTGTTTCACACCAGACTCTTAAAATGTATGGGCCTGTTTTCGCGTTTGATAGCCCGACGCCGCCCCCGAGATATTTCTACTAGTTATAGATTCTTTATCTAGTCGTGTTCACGAACACTTAAATTATGCTTGCGCGCCGATCCGAACAACTGCGCGACGAAAAACGGGTGACGACCGGCCTCAGCAGTAGTCCGCGACGTCGACGGTCTCCGAGCGGGCCTGCTGGCGGCGCATCTCGCGTTCGATCTGTTTGCGGACCGCCCGCGCCCACGGCGTGTCCTGTCGCATCGCCTGCCGTCGACAGCGGTCCTGTGTCATCCAGATGTGTCGCTCTTCGTCGGTCGTCTCGGGGTCCCAAAACCACGTGGGAAAGTTGTAGTCGGTTGTCATTGTCTCGTCCTCCGGTTGGAGGCGTGGTGATCGGATTCGTCTCCGTCTGCATCGTGTGATACCATACCAATGTACTTAAATCAGCCGTTCGTTTTCTTATTCTAACATCTTGTTACAAAATGTTTCTTGTTCTAGAATATAATAATCGATTTAGTTAGTGACAGGCGATATTAGTAGCTATTCTTATAGTATCGCTGTAGTCGACCACCGACCGATGACGGGAGCCCTCGCCTCGGGACCCTCGGACAGCTGCTTCCTGTTGTTTTCGAATATGCTGTCAAATATTTCGACACTCTGTAGCGATACAATAATATGCTCACACACCCACAGAACACTCAGATGATCTGTGACGATTCCGGCCCGGCTTCATCACCCGAAGTAGGGAGTGAGGCAGTGGGGGCGGTTTTTCATGCGCTCAGCGATGCGGTTGTGGTTTCGGATGCGACCGGCCGGATTCAGTATGCGAACCCTGCGGCATGTACACGGTACGGCGAGGACCTGATCGGGAAGACGCTCGACTCGCTTGTCGATGACGTCCTCGCTGAGGACCCCCTCGTCGACCGACTCCACCGGGCTGCCGAGGCCGACGGCCGATCCGGCGGCGGGGACGACCGGGGCCTCGCGTGGACGGTCCGGACCGCCGACGGCGACCTGCTTCGGGAACGGCTCCATCCGACGGCCACGACGGTCGACGGCGAGCCGGCACTGATCGTCGTCGCCCGCGACTCCGAGCCGGTCGACGAGACCGGCTCCGACCGGTTCGTCGACCAGCGCCGGGCCGCGGCGTATCTGGAGACGGCCCAGACAGTCGCCAACATCGGCTGGTGGTACAAATCGATCCCCGACGACCGGATCGACTGGTCGGAGATGGTGGCCTCGATGTGGGACGTCGACGCCGAGACGGTCGACCACGAGACGTTTCTGGGCTGTCTCCACCCCGACGACAGGGACCGGGTCGACGCCGCGTGGGCGGCCGCCCTGCAGGGCGAGCCATACGACGTCGAACACCGGATCGTCACCGACGACGGCGAGACCAAGTGGATGCGCCAGCAGGCCGAACTCGTCTTCGAGGACGGCGAGGCCGTCTCGGCGACCGGCGTCGTCCAGGAGATCACCGCCCAAAAGCAGCGGGAGGCCGAACTCACACGGCTCCGGACCCAGTTCGAACAGTTCGCCGGCGTCGTCCGCGATGCCTTCTTCCTCGTGTCGGCCGATTACTCGGAGACGCTGTTCGTGAACGACGCCGTCGAACGGATCTACGGCATCACGCCCGCGGAGGCCGCCTCTGATCCCGAATCGTGGCTCCGACACGTCCACCCCGACGACAAGGGTGACCTGCTGACAGCAGTCGAGGAGTTCAGAGCGGGGACGGTCACGGGGATGCTCAGCCAGCGCTGTCGCATCCAACACCCCGAGCGGGGACTGCGGTGGATCGAGGCCCAGATCGACGTCGTCACTGACGACGAGGGGACCGTGACGCACATTGCCGGTATTACGACCGATATCACCGAACGCAAGCAACGCGAGCGGGAACTCGAAGCGGCGACACACCGGCTCACGCTCGCCTTGGAGGGGACCGACACCGGCGTCTGGGAGTGGGATCTGGAGACCGACGAGGTGGTCTGGACCAGCTCGATGGAACACCTCTTCGGCGTCGACCCCGGCACGTTCGAGGGCACCTACGAGGCCTTCGCCGGCTACGTCCATCCCGACGATCGGTCGACGCTCGAAACGGCGATCGAACACACCGTCAACACCGGGGAGGCCCTCCAGACGGAGTACCGTATTCGGACCGCAGACGACAGACTGCTGTGGGGTGAGGCCCGTGCCGAACTGGTCGACGACGGAAGCGGGGGCCAGCGGCTGGTCGGTATCGTCACCGATGTCACCGAGCGGAAGGACCGCGAGCGGGAACTCAGACGAAACCGCGACCTCATCGAGCAGACCCAGGAAAACGCCGCCATCGGCTGGTGGGAAGTCGACTTCCTGGCCGAGAGTCTCCACTGGAGCAACGAGGTCTACCGCATCCACGACCTCCCCGCCGATCACGAGGTGACAGTGGCCGACGGGATCGGGTTCTACCACCCCGACGACAGACAGACCATACAGGCGGCCTTCGACCGTCTGACGACCGAGGGCGAGCCCTACGACCTCGAACTCCGGATCGTCACCGCCGAAGACCGGACCCGATGGGTCAGGACCGTCGCCGACCCGCAGGTCGACGCCGACGGCGAGATCGTCGGCGCGCTGGGCATCTTCCAGGACATCACCGACCGGAAGCGATACGAGACCGAACTGGAACGGGCCCAGACGGAACTCCGGCAGATCATCGATTTGATCCCCGATCCCGTCTTCGTCAAGAACCGTGCTGGCGAGTACCTGCTGGCCAACGAGGCGCTTGCCGACTGCTACGGCGAGACGCCCGCGACCGTGGAGGGACGGCATGAGTCGGCGGTGATGCCGGATGCGAGCCAGTCCGACGGCTTCCGCGAGGACGATCTGGCGGTGATCGACTCCGGTGAGCCGAAACAGATCCCCGAGGAGTCGCTGACGACCGTCGACGGCGGGACTCGCATCCTCAGCACGATCAAGATCCCCTACGAGACCGCCGACAACCACGAGCCGGCCGTGTTGGCCTACGCCCGCGATATCACCGATCTCAAGGCCTACGAGCGCCAACTCGAAACCCAGCGGGACAACCTCGACGTGCTCAATCAGGTCGTCCGCCACGACATCCGGAACGATCTGCAGTTGATCGCGGCCTACGCCGCCATGCTCGACGGCGAACTCGATGCCGAAGCCCAGTCACATCTCGATGTCATCGCCCGGAGTGCCGACAACGCCGTCGAACTCACGACGACCGCCCGCGATCTCGCCGAGACGATGCTGCAGGCCGACGCCAACCGCAGGCCGGTGCCGCTGGCCCGGACCCTCGACGGGCAGATCGATCGGCTGTTGTCGGCCGAGCCGTCGACGGTCGTCAACGTGACGGGTGACCTCCCGCGAGTCCACGTGCTGGCCGACGACTTGCTGGAGGCCGTGTTCCGGAACATCCTGAAAAACGCCGTCCAGCACAACGACACCGAGGAACCGGAGATCGCCATCGAGGCCGCCGTCGACGACCACTCGGCCACTGTCCGGATCGCCGACAACGGGCCCGGCGTCTCGGATGCCCACAAGACACAGATCTTCGGTCGCGGCGAGCAGGGCCTCAACAGCAGCGGAACGGGAATCGGCCTCTATCTCGTCGACACGCTGGTCGACCGCTACGGCGGGACGGTCACCGTCGAGGACAACGAGCCGCGTGGTGCGGTGTTCGTCGTTGCACTGCCGCTCGCAGGCTGATCGGTACGAGGCCGACCGGCTACAGGTCGACGCGGTCGCCGATCTCGGCGATTTCGAGCCGCTTGGGGTACTCGGAGGACTGTGCGTGGTGATGCAGGACGGTCGGATCGGCGGTCATCCCCTTCCACATGTCCCAGTGGCTCGGCAGCAGCCGATCCAACTGCAGGTCCGAGGCGGATTTGATCGTCTCGTTTTCGGTGGCGTACCACTTCGTCCGGACCGGCTCGCGGGTCTGCTTGTCCGGGATGTTGCCGATCGCGCCGAAGGCGAGGATTCCGAGGTCGATGTCGTAGGCTTCGCCGACGTCGACGAAGTTGTCGGCCGGTTTGCTGTCGCCGGCGTGGAAGATCGTCCCGGAGTCGTGGTGGATCATGTAGCCGACCGGGTGTGTCGAGTCGGCGTCCTGTGTTTCGATGACGTCGACGTCGAACTCGCCGACCGAGAACTGATCGCCCTCGGCGATTTCGTGGAACTGCTCGTCGCTGATCTCGTAGGAATCAAGCCACTGCTCGTCGTCGAAGGCGACCGCGAGGCTGTCATCGGGGGCGAAGAAGTCCGCGCCGGTCTCAAGGAGGGGGCCCTGACTCGGGCCGTGGGTGTGGTCGGTGTGTTCGTGGGTGGCGAAGACGGCGTCGACCGCCGACGCCGCCACGTCGTCGGGATCGAACGGGACGGGGATCATCCGGATCGTCCGCGGCGGGTCGCCCAGTCCGATGTAGGGGTCGATCCAGATGGTCGTGCCCGCGCTACCCTTGAGCACGAAGCCGTTACAGCCGAGATACCAGACGGCGACGGTGTCGGGATCGGCCGCGTCGACGGCCTGTGGGAGCCAGTCGCCCCAGTCGCTTACTGTCATGGTCGACGGTGCGACCCGGCCGGTCCTAAACGTTGCCGTCCGGGCTCAGAGCCAGTCGCTCTCGGGGTCGACGTAGCCCTTGGGCTGCTCGCCGTCGAGGACCGCGAGGATGTCGTTGGCGATGTGTTCGTTGAGGTAGGCCAGCGACTCCTCCGAGTAGAACGCCGTGTGCGGCGTGAGGATCACGTCGTCGCGCTCCAGCAGCGGCGAGTCCTCCGGTGGCTCGGTTTCCAGCACGTCGAGCCCTGCGGCGGCGATCTCGCCGTTTTCGAGCGCCCACGCCAGCGCCTCCTCCTTGACGATCGGCCCGCGGCCCACGTTGACGAGGACCGCGGTGTCGCTCATCCGCCGGAAGGCGTCGCGGTCGAACATGCCGCGGGTGTCGTCGGTCAGCGGTGCGTGGATCGAGACGTGGTCGGCCTCCTCCAGGAGGTCGTCGAACGGCACCTTTTCGACGCCGTACTCCGCCATGGTCTCTTCGTCGACGTAGGGGTCGGCGGCGACAAATCGGCAGTCGAACCCCTGCAGTTTCTCGGCGGTCGCCTGCGCCAGCTGGCCGAACGAGAGGAAGCCGACGGTCTCGCCGGTCAGCCGGTAGATCGGCTGGCCGTCGGTCCAGTGCCAGTTGCCGCCCTTGACCGCCGAATCGAAGACGCTGAGCCGCCGGATCCCCGCGAACAGCAGCGAGGCGGCGTGGGTCGAGACCTCGTCGGCACAGTAGTCGGGGACGTTGACGACCGTGACGTCGTTGGCCGCGGCGGCCTCGAAGTCGATCTGGTCGACGCCAACGCCCGCTCGGGCGACGACCTGCAACGCCTCGCACTCCTCGAATACCACCGTCGGCACCGGCGTGTTGACGTCGACGACTAGCCCGGCAGCCGCACCCGCGGCGTCGACGATGTCGTCGGCCGACTCCAGATCGGCTGTGACGACCTCTGCCTCGTCGCCGAGTACCGATGCCAGCGTTTCGGTTCGGATCATCGCATCCTCGCTCGCTACGATCGTTGTCATACGTCTGCTCTTTGTGCGGGGATACATGAATGACTGCCGGATTCCCACGGGATAATACACGGTTCATGGTACCGAGACTCACGAATAGCCAAGGGTGATCGGCCCATGGGACCGGTGTGGATCGACTCCTGACGTGGCTCCGGCGGCGGCTCCGCTGGGTCGGCTACCGGAGCTACTACCGGCTGGTCGCGGCCAACTACGCCCACCGGTGGCTCGCAACCGAGAACCGGACTCCCGCCGGGCGGTTCGACAGCTACGACCTCCTGAATCGCCACGGTAGCGACCCGATGCTCGCCGAACTCGAGGCCCACTGCGGCCCCGACGCGGTGATCTACGACATCGGAGCCAACGTCGGCGTCTACGCGCTGGCGCTGGCGGTCGACGCGCCGAACCGCCGACTCGTCGCCGTCGAACCCACTCCCCGGACCTGCGCACACCTGCGAGCGAACGTCGACTGCAACGGGCTGGGCGACCGAATCGAGATCATCGAGGGCGGCCTCGGCGATGCGGACGGCACCCGGCGGTTTTTCGTCTCGACGTACCCCGAGCTCTCGGGGTTCGACCGCGAAAGCGCAACCCGGTGGGAGGCCGATATCGCCGAGACCGTCGACGTGCCGATCCACCGCGTCGACACCATCGCGGCCGACCACGAGCCGCCGGATGCGATCAAGGTCGACGTCGAAGGCGCGAGCCCCGCAGTCCTCCGCGGGGCACGCGAGACGCTCGAGACCCATCGGCCACCTCTCTTCATCGAAATTCACGAGGCGGGGCTGTCGGTCGACACCGGCCGCGAGGTGCGGGCGATCCTGCGTGAGGTGGGCTATACGATCGCCGAGCGGGACGACTACTGGCGATGCGACCCGCCAGCCTGAGGCTATGGGGTCGTCGGAACCGCACTCCGTGCGACAATTGTCCCGAAGGACAGCTATATGTGCACTGTTCACATGGATCAAACTGGATCGTTATGCAAACGTGTCACAGCTGCCAGACGGTCATCGACGAGTACACATTGGACAAACAACTCGAACCGCTGCGCGACCTGACGGTCGACGACTTCAACGTCTGTGCGGACTGCGTGACGGTCGTCGCCGACGCCTGCATCGAATGCGGCGGCGCGGTGTACGTCCCGCGGGGTGATGCTGTGGTTCCCGATCTGTGTCCGGCCTGCCGGGCCGACTGTATCACCGTCACTGGGCAGGATCCCGGCTGGACCGCCGACTCGCTGTCGGGCTGATCGACACGCTCCTTACTCGGGTTTCGGTATCGTCACCGCAGTCAACCCGGCTTCGATCTGCTCGCGCTGCCCGCCGAACTCGCCCGGCAGCACGAGTCGCTCGCCGAGTTCGTCGAGCGGTTCGTCGCTGTCGTACCCCGGCTCGCTCGTCGCCAACTCGAAGAGCACGCCGTTGGGCTCGCGGAAGTAGACCGACCGGAACCAGTGGCGGTCGATCTGGGTGGTCGGCCGGACGCCGTGGGCGCGAACCGCCTTGCGCATGGCGGCCTGATCGTCGTCGGTCGGCGTCTGGAAGGCGACGTGGTGGACGGTCCCGTGGCCCTGTCGACCCCCTTCGATGGTCGGCAGGACGTCGACGTACTTCCCGACCGGGCCACCCGCCGCAAAGCGGGTGCGCTCGTCGCCCGGCGTATCGCCCGGCGACTCCTCGGTGCCGATCTCCTCCAAGCCCATCGTCCGGAGCAACTCCTCGGTCTGGAACGGATCGGCCAGCCACAGTGTCACCGAGTGGAAGCCGCGAATGGCGTACTCCGCGGGGACGAAGGTCGTCCACGGAACCGTGGGGTCGTCGTCGGGAACCTCCACTGCGACGAGTTCGACCGGCAGGCCGTCCGGATCACGGAACGGGAGGACGGTTTCATCGAACCGGTCGACCCGGTCGTGGTAGTCGACGCCGTACTCCTCGAACCGGGCTTCCCAGTAGTCGAGGCTTCCCTCGGGAACCCGGAAGGCAGTCCGGGAAACTTGGCCGGTGCCGACCGTCCCGCGGCGCATGTTCTCCCACGGAAAGAAGGTCATGCTGGTGCCCGGCGTCCCTTCCGCGTCGGCGAAAAAGAAGTGGTAGGTCGACGGATCGTCCTGGTTGATCGACCGCTTGACCAGTCGGAGGCCGAGGGTCTCGACCCAGAAGTCCATGTTCCGCTGTGGATCGCCCGCGACGCAGGTGACGTGGTGGATGCCCGGTGTTGCCGGTGTGTCTGCCATGCGGGTATATAAGTCGCTCCGACTATTTGAGTACGCGGTGACACGAGTGTTACCGGTGTCGGTACCGTTCGATACGCCTGCTCACAGGCGACCCTTCTTGTGTGACGACCGCCGAGCGTCGACATGGAGTTCGCCCTCCTCGGCTGGCCGGTCGACGAACCCCGACTCCGGTTGGACTACCGGCGGTTCAGCTACGCCGGAAAGTTCGTCACCGGCTCTACCGGTATCGCCGTGGTGCGCGGCGAGCCACCCGGGAAGTACGAGTCGACGACCGACTCCCTCCCGCCGCTCCCTGACGGCCTCAGTGAATCCGAGTTCGTCGACGGCATCCTCGCGGCGGTCGCGTTCAACGCCGACCGCACCGACTCCGATACCCTGTGGCTCCGCTATCCAACTCTCTTATCTTATCCTTATTCTCTATCTTGAACTGCTCTAGCTCAGATTTATCTCCTATCAATGCAATTCTTGGAAGCTCTTCCGGAATTTTACTCGAAATCTTTTCTGCAATCTCATAAGCTAAAACACCCGCACAATAATCCTGGTTTAAACCTTCCAAATGAG
>JAWOEO010000159.1:0-17019 GCA_046482755.1 Halohasta sp.
CGCGTCATACGACGACTTCGACCGGACTGCCCCTAAGGACGTCGACATGCCGACAGCAAGCCAGAGTGGCTTTGTAAGTGGGATTATAACAAGAGGCTATGGCTACGCCACGAGTCGGATTCGTGACCCAGACGCACACCGGCGCGGTCACGCCGCTGGAGTCGATCCGGTGGGCCGCCGAGTTGGGCTACGACTTCGTCGAACTCTATCTGGATGGCGCTTCCGAGCGAACCGCACTGGATCGGGAAGCGATCTCCGCCGCCCTCGAAGAGACCGGCGTGGGGTGTCTGGTCCACCTCCCCTTCGTCGACCTCGATCTTGGGACCCCGCGCAACAAGGTCCGCGAGGGATCGATCAGGGAACTTCGGGCCTGTCTGGATGCAGCAGCCGATCTCGGCGCGGAGAAGGCGGTCCTCCACGCCAGCACCCACGCCACCGAACCGGAGTGGAGCCAGCGACGGACCAAACCCCGAATCCTCGCCTCCGTGCGGGAACTCGAAGCCTACGCGACCGCCCACGGGATCGAACTCTGTGTGGAGAACCTCCCCGACGACGTGTTTTCGATCCGGACCATCGAGGAGATCCTCGCCGAAACCGACGCCGCGCTGACCGTCGACACCGGCCACGCACGTGTTTCGGGCTTTTCGGCGGCCGATACCGCCGCCTTCCTCGACGAGCACCGCGATCGGGTCTCCCACGTCCACGTCAACGACGCCCGAGAAGCACGCGACGAACACGTGCCGGTCGGCTCCGGGACGACCGACTTCGAGACGATCTTCGAACCGCTCGGCACCGACTGGGCGGGAACCTTCTCGGTTGAGGCATACACCTTTGATATGGACTACATGCGTTTGAGTAAGCAGAAACTCGACGCATGTCTGCCATACGCCGTCGACTGAGCGCGCGGCTTCGCGGGTGGATCGATTCCGTCTGGAAGCGAGACCAGTGGCGGTCGAACCTCGAGCTGCTGTGGCAGTGGCTCGTCTACCTCGTCGTCGACCAGTTGTCTCGCTTCTGGAGCCGCGAGAACCGGCTCTGGGCCTTCGGCGCGCGTGGCGGCACCGGGTTCGTCGACAACGCCAAATACCTCTATCTGTGGGTTGCCGCCAACGACCCCTCGATCCGCCCGGTCTGGCTCAGCGCGGACGAAACCGTCGTCGAGACGCTCCAACAACAGGGCTACGAGGCATATCACGCCCGCTCGCTGCGTGGCCGCCTGCTCACGCTCCGGGCTGGCGTCGTCTTCGTCACGCAGGGGCTCCGGGACGTGCATATGGGCAGCACGGCGGGTGCGCGGCTCGTCCAACTCTGGCACGGCCTGCCGCTGAAGACGATCGCGTGGGACGCCGAATGGCCGGACCAGCCGTGGCCCGTCCGGCGGTGTCATTCGTATATGGCATGCGAGATCGACCTCGTCATCGCCCCGTCGACCGCCGCCATCGATCCCCTCGCTTCGGGATTAGGAATCGACCGCGATCGGTTCGTCGTCACCGGCTATCCCCGGACGGACGTGTTCGCCGGGGAGATCGACGGCGCAACGCTGACCGTCGACGAGTCGCTCGTCGACCGAATCGAGTCACGGGCCGCCGAGGGCGATCTCGTTTTTTATTTACCGACCTACCGCGGCGCGGACGACTCGTTTCTCGAAGCGTTCGACACCGCCGCCGTCGGCGACCTGCTCGACGCACGCGATGCCCACCTCTACATCAAAGCCCATCCCGACGAGCCGGTGACTGCTGCCGCCGACCACCCGCGGGTTCACTGGCTGCCCGCCTCGGTCGACCCCTACCTCGTCCTCCCCCATGCGGACGTATTAGTCACCGACTACTCGTCGGTATTCTTCGACTACCTCGCCGTCGACCGGCCGATCGTCTTCTTCGCGTACGATCGGGCGGCCTACACCGCGGCTCGCGGCTTTTATTTCGCCTACGGGTCGGTGACGCCCGGTCCGATTGCGACAGACACCGACGAACTCCGGGGGGCGCTCGCCGGGGCACTCGACGCGGCGACCGGTGGCACGGATCCGTATGCGACCGATCGCCAACGGCTCCGACAGCGGTTCTGTCCGAGTCCACCCGGAACCGCCTCAAAACGAGTCTACGAGGCGGTTTCGGAACTGGTTTTCGACGAGAGTGCGGCTCAACGACATCCCTCGAACCCGCTTGCTGGGACACGTCGCCCGCGAAACAAAACGAATGTTGACACGTTCTGATAGAGTAATTTAAGTATACATCATCTAACCACCTCCTAGTGACATCGGGGAACCCCCAGAGGACGCTGACGACCACGCCCGAAGAGCAGGCAACAGTCGAACTGAACGGGATCGCACACCGGGGCTTCGCCGGAGTGTATCCGGAAAACACGGTGGCTGCGGTCGAGGCCGCGGCGACTGACAGCCGGGCGACGAGCATCGAGGTCGACGTGATGCCGACCGCCGATGGGGAGATCGTCGTCTTTCACGACGACGACCTCTCCCGGCTGACCGATGCCCCGCCGTCGGTTGCCGGGACCAACCTCTGGGAGTTGCCCTACGACCGGATCGCGGGCTACAACGTGCTCGGCACTAGCCAGTCGATCCCCCGACTCAGTGACGTACTGGCGGTGATCCCACCCGAGGTAACCGTCAACATCGAATTGAAAAACCCGGGGAGTACCGGGCTCCGGTTCGCCGAAACGCTCGACGAGTCGACCCTCGCTGCGGCTACCGACCGCTGGCGGGCGTTCGTCGGTCGGGTGCTCGATATCGCGACTGACGGCGACCACGAGCTGCTGGTTTCGTCGTTCTACGAGGGTGCACTCGCGGTAACCCGCGAACTCGCGCCGTCGGTGCCGATCGCCTCGGTGGTCCACGATTCGGTCGAGACCGGCCTCGAACTGGCTCGCCGGTACGATGTCGAGGCGATCCATCCGCCGTGGAACATGGTCACCGACGGCCCCTCGACCGACGGACCGGTTTCGGGTTCCTTCGGCGACATCGACCTCATCCAGGTGGCCCACGAGGAGGGACGCGACGTCAACGCGTGGACGGTGACGACGTGGCAGCAGGCCGCCGCCCTCGCCGCCGCGGGCGTCGACGGGATCATCGCCGACTATCCCGGGGTCTGCATCCCGTACGACCGGCCGGATCCCGATTCAGTGACGCAGTGATCGACCGTCCGGTAGTCCTTTTGTTTATCGTCCGCGCGCGGTGGCTGTCTGCGGCTGCGTGACCAGCAGTACAGGACTGTTCGGGAGTCGACTGAGTTTCCGGTCGGTATATTGCAGGTGAACCGGACTCACGTGCGGTATCTGGTCTATATAGTGGCTAAGTAGTAAACCGAGAACTGGCTACGTTTCTATAGTAGCCACCGCCTACTTATCCGATCTGCCCTGAGTCCGGCCCTGTACTTTTGAGGTGTACCCTGATCCTCCCAGTGGTGAACGTATGGACGCAGTCATCCTCGCGGCCGGAACCGGTTCCCGACTCCGGCCACTGACGATCGATCAGCCGAAAGCCTGTGTAACCGTCGACTCGGTCCCCATCATCGAACACCAGTTCAGCGCCTACGACCGAGCGGGGTTCGAAACCGTCCACGTGGTGACCGGCTACATGGCCGATCGGATCGAAGCGCTCTGCGAACGCCTTGCGACGGAGCTCTCGATCGACATCGAACTGCTCCACAACGAGGCCTTCGCCAACACGGACAACATGTACTCGCTGTACTGCGCCCGCGAGGCCGTCGCCGGCGAACCGTTCGTCCTCAGCAACGGTGACGTGGTCTTCGATCCGTCGGTCGTCGACCGACTGGCCGCCATCGACGATCACAGCGCGATCGCGGTCGACACCGACACCTACGACCCCGAGGCGATGAAGATCACCACCGACGAGGCGGGCGCGGTCGACGGGATCTCCAAGGAGTTCGGCCCCGAGATTACGGCTGGTACCTCCATCGACTGCTACCGGTTTTCGGCGGCCACGTCGGCCAACCTGTTCGACCGGATCGGTCGGCGGATCGACGTAGAGGGGGAGTACACCGCGTGGACCGAACTCGCCATCGACGACCTCGTCTCGAGCGGCTCCCACGACGTGCGGCCGGTCGACATCGAGGGTGCCGACTGGGTCGAGATCGACGAGCGGGCCGATCTACTGGCAGCCGATCGCCTCTTCTCGTCGCTGGGCGATCTCCGCTCGAAGGACGCGGTCTTCTTCGACCTCGACGGCACGATCTATCTGGACGAATCGCCCGTCGACGGCGCTGTCGACGTCGTCGACCGACTCTGGGCCGCGGGCGTCGACGTGTATTTCATCTCGAACAACTCCTCGCAGTGGAAACCGACCTACGCCGACCGGCTCGCCTCGATGGGGATCGACGCCGACCCCGACGACATCATCCTCTCTACTGACGGCGTGATCGACTACCTTCGGACCAACGGGATCGAAGCGAGCTACGTCGTCGGCACCGAGGCGATGCGGGAAGCGATTTCGGACGCTGGCATCGAGTCGACAGCGAGCGACCCCGAGAGCGTGATCGTCGGCTTCGACCGCGAACTCACTTACGAGAAGGTCGCCGTGGCCACGCTTGCGATCCGCGAGGGCGCGGAGTTCCTCGTCGCCCACGCCGACCGGGTGTGTCCGACAGAGGCCGGACTTGTCCCCGACTGCGGGTCGATCGCTGCGCTGATCGAGACCGCAACCGGCCGCGAGCCGAGCCACGTCTTCGGCAAGCCGTCGGTCGGGATGGTCGACCACGTCCTAGCGCGGGAGGGGTATGCGCCCGAAGACGTCGTGGTCGTCGGCGACCGGCTGTCGACGGATATCGAACTCGCCGAGCGAGTGGGTTGTGAATCGGTGTCGGTGCTGTCGGGCGAGACCACCCGCCGGGATATCGAGACCGCCGACCAGACGCCCTCGTTGATCGTCGAGTCGGTTGGCGGACTGCTCGCTGAGACCGCCGAGACGGCGACCACGGAGTCGACTGATCTGTAGCCTGTGTTGGTCCCTTCCATGCCGCGCCAGATCGTGGCTGACTAGTCAGGTAGGTCCTATTTGCCGATTCTCATCGTACTGTCATGTGGTATGGCAACACCAGGTAGTGAGTCGATATGGCTGTGGATCGGCACCATCGGGATGACACTCGGCATGCTGGGCTTTATCGCCCGCGGCTGGGGTGTCACCGATAAGGAACAACAGCGGTTCTACGTCCTCACTATCTTCATTCCCGCAACTGCAGCGGTCGCCTACTTCTCGATGGCGACCGGGTTCGGGCTGACCGAGATCACCGTCAACGGACAGGTGTTGGACATCTACTGGGCACGGTATGCCGACTGGCTGATCACGACGCCGTTGTTGTTGATCGATCTCGCACTGCTGGCACAGGCGAGTCGGAACACGATCTACACGCTCGTCGGCCTCGACGTGCTGATGATCGTTACCGGTCTGGTCGGCGCACTGGCCGCAACGCCCGCGGTTCGGATCGTCTGGTGGGGGATCAGCACCGCGCTGCTGCTGTTCCTGCTGTACTTCCTCGTCGAGTCGCTCAACGAGGCCGCCAGCAGTCAGACCGACTCGGTGCGGGAACTGACAACCACGCTCCGCAACATGCTGATCGTCCTGTGGCTGGCCTACCCGGTCGTCTGGATCCTCGGCACCGAGGGAACTCTCGCGTTCATTCCGCTCTACATCGAGACAGCAGCGTTCATGGTGCTGGATCTGACCGCCAAGGTCGGCTTCGGCTACGTGCTGCTGCGGAGCCACAACGTCCTCGATCAGGTCGGCCACGCCGACACGACGCCGAGCGCCGCCGTCGACTGATCGACGCGTCTGACTGATTTTTCCACCCCGTTCGTGACGCTCGGTTGGGCGACGGAAACTGAAAACCATTAACCCCTTTGCCAAATAAGGCCCCTACAAGCGATGGCCGAGGACGTCAAACCAACCCGGAAAAACCTGATGGCGATCGAAGACCGCATCGAACTCTCCGAGCGCGGTCACGACACGCTCGAACAGAAGCGCGACGGGCTGATCATGGAGTTCATGGACATCCTCGATCAGGCCCAAGACGTACGCGAGGACCTCAACGCGAACTACGAGACCGCCCAGCGCAAACTCGATATGGCCCGTGCCATGGAGGGCGATGTCGCGGTCCGTGGGGCCGCCGCTGCCTTGCATGACCACCCCGAGATCACGACCCAGTCGAAGAACATCATGGGCGTGGTCGTCCCGCAGATCGAGTCCTCGAAAGTCAAGAAATCACTCGACGAGCGCGGCTACGGCCTGCTTGGCTCCTCTGCCCGGATCGACGAGGCCGCCGACGCCTACGAGGAACTCTTGGAGACGATCATCCTCGCCGCCGAAGTCGAGACGGCGATGAAGAAGATGCTCACCGAGATCGAGACGACCAAACGCCGTGTCAACGCCCTGGAGTTCAAGCTCCTGCCGGATCTCCACGAGAACCAAGAGTACATCGAGCAGAAGCTCGAAGAACAGGAGCGCGAGGAGATCTTCCGGATGAAGAAGATCAAGGCCAAAAAGGAGGAGGAAGAACGGGCCGAACGCGAGGCCGAAGCCGAGGCCGAATCGGCCGTCGAGGCGACCGTCACTAGCGACTGACACCCGGTCGACCGCGTCATCGGCCAGCTGTCGTTTTCTCGGCGTGTAGATCCGATACCGATAGCGTTGCGTCGACCGAACACGGAACGGATACGAAAAGCCACATCTGCGGGGGATCAGATGTGGGTGGGCAGGCGAACCGGACCACTCCATTGCATGGAGCTGTCGACGGTAGCGATCCGAGTGCCATCGTTCCCGGACCGCTACGAGCGGCTGTTCGCCGGGTCGTAGTTTGTTATACGACGGCTACGCGCCGTCGACGCCGAGTAGGAAGTTCCTACTCCCGCTCAGACGCCCGTCGAATACCGGAGAATACCGGCAACGCCACCGAAGGCATCGAGTAGCTGTTCGCCCTTCTCGAAGTCCGTCGAGATGAATTTGGTCTCGGTGCCGCGCTGTTCGGCGATATCGATCAGGTGGTCGATGGCGTCCTCGCGGTCGACCACCTCGGCCGCCGACCCATCGGCACACTCGTGATCCGGCGTATTGTGGCGACGGTCGACGACCTCGTACTCCTCGGTGCCGTCACAGTCGTAGACCACCACGTCGCTGCGGAGGTCCTCCGAGATCAAGAGGCGGTCGACCGACCCCATCACGAGGTTCTTCCGGGTGGGCTCGAAGCCGTAGGTCGCCTCGTTGCCCGTGTGGAGGTTCTCGAAGAACTCCTCCATCTGTTGTTTGTCCTTGATGACCTCCTGATCCGAGAGGACGTCGCCCGCGGAGTCGACCAGGTCCTTGAGCCCGGACTCGTCGGTGTAGGCGACGTCGAACTTTCCGAGCACCATGTCCTGCAGTTCGTGGTGGAGGTAGTCGCCGTCGAGGAACTCGTCTTTGGTCGGCGAGGGACCCCCAACCAGAATACCGTCGAGCTCGTGGCGCTTCGGCACCATCAGGTCGTTGGCCATCCCGGCGACCTCCTGATAGAAGTTGTCGATCGCTTCGAGCCGAAGGCGGGCGAATCGCTGGGCGGACTGGCCACCCTTTCGCTGTTTGCCCGGCACAAGCGAGGAAGCAGATTTGACCGCTTCGACGCGTTTGCCCTTGAGCCAGCCGACGTTGGCCTCGCGGCGATCGAGGACGATCAGGCCGAACAACCCCTTGTCGAGCAGCATGTTTTCGAGGGGTTCGGTCAGGAAGTCCGAATCGCAGTGGTAGCGGAACGACTGGATCGGCTCGGAGGGCGACTCCAGGACGCGGGTGACCATGTCGGTCTGGCCGCCGCCGCTGTCGACCGCCCCCGAGAAGATGACGATCCCGTTTTCCGGTGGGTAGGTGTCGTAGTAGCGGAGGCGGTCCTTGATCGAAGTCAGGGCGTCCTGGACGTTGGTTCGGGTCTGCTTGGATTTGATGTTGGCGGCTTCGGAGTGCTCTTGGATGACGTGTTCGACGACCGAAGAGATCTGCTTGTCGTCGGGAATGTAGATCGTGACGAGCTGCGTCCCGGAGCCCTCGTAGGCTTGGAGCTCCTCGATGACCTTTCGGAACTCGTACTTCCGGTGGTCCTCGCTGGGTTGCTCGTCGGCGTCCGTACTCATTGGTTTTACTTCGCCGGGGAGCCGGTAAGTATGCTTTGACTGGCCGAACCGATCGGTCAGCCTGCTGAACCGGCTTGATATATGAGTAGTTGGTGGCTAATACCGGTAGCTAGAGCGTACCTTTATATCCGCGTCGTGGTAGCACGACAGTATGGCACGGGTCTACGCTATCGCCAGCGCGAAAGGTGGCGTTGGCAAGACCACGACGACGGCGAATCTGGGGTCGACGCTGGCCGGCACCGGCGCGGACGTCGTGGTGATCGACGGGGACATCGGGATGGCCAACCTCGGTGCGGCACTCGGCGTCCAGCCCGATGGGGCGACGCTGCACGACGTTCTGAGCGACGCGGCCGAGCCGGCCGCCGCCGCCTACGACGGGCCCGCGGGCCTCACTGTCGTTCCCGGCGACACCTCACTGGAGGCGTTCGCCGCGGCCGACCCCCAGCGGCTCGATGCGGTCGTCGAGGCCTTCGCCGACGCCGACTACATCCTGATCGACGTCGGCGCGGGTGTCAGCCACGAAACCGGGGTTCCGCTGTCGATCGCCGACGCCGTCATCCTCGTGTCGACCCCCGAGCGCGACGCGTTGGTCGACACCGAAAAGACGCGACAGCTCACCGACCGCCTCGGCGGCGTCGTCGCCGGCGCGGTGATCACCCGGACCGACGAGGCGACCCCCCTCGAAGAGGTCGTCAGCGGAACCCTCTCGGCCGACGTGTTGACGACGATCCCCGACGACGAGGCGGTCCGGGAGTCGATCGCCGTCGGCGAACCGCTCGTGAGCTACGCCCCACACAGCGACGCCGCGGCCGCCTACCGACAGCTCGCGGCCGAACTCACCGGTATCGATCCCACCACCCCCGAGTCGACCCCGGCAGACGCCGCCGAGACACAGGAGACGCTGGAAGCCCGCGACGACCAACTCTCGGAGTCGCTCTCCGAGGGCGGCGTCACGATCGACGCCGGGGACGATGACGGCGACGAGGGCGAGGGACGCCCGCTGGAGGAGTATCCCTCGACCGACGACACCGCCGGCGCATCGAAGTGGGCCGAGGCCGCGACCGGCACCGTCGGCGACGTCGACAGTGCGGTCGAGGACGCCGATCTCGACACGGGAGAGGCCGAGAGCACGGAGACCGATGCCGACTCGTCACAGCCCGAGACAGCCGATGCCGACCCCGAACCGCCGCAGTCCGACAGTACCGATCCGGAACCGTCCGGGCCGGCCGACACCGACGCCGACGAGGAGTCGGTGCCGCCGGATGCGATCCCCTTTAGCGGTGGGAGATCGGCTTCGGAGCCGTCGACACCCGACGAGGAGGATGACGAAGCAGTCGAAGACACCGCACAGACCACCGTGCTGGGGGCGGCGATGGCCGACGAGGATGCGCCCGCCGGTTCGGCCGCCGACGCGAGTGAGGATGACGACGAGGCGGTGGTGATCCCCGACGCAGAGGAAACTGCCGGGGCGGTCGACGACGTCGACGAGCCCGAGGAGGCGACCGATAGCGATGAAAACGAGGACGAAGAGGAGAAACGCGGCTTCTTCAGTCGGCTGTTCCGGTGACTATCGGCGAAACGTGGTTTTCTTGTAGCCCCCGGTCACAGTGGCGGTATGGCAGACAACGGTTCAGTTCCGTTCTGGTGGATCGTCGCTTTCGTCCTGCTGGCACTCGGGGCCGGTATCGGGGCGGTGTATCTCGTCGGTGGAAGCATCGTTACTGCGATTCCGGGCCTGTTGCTGTAGCCGACGGCTACATCGAGTCCGGCGCGTCCACACCGAGCACCGACAGCGCGTTGGCCACGGCGTGTTTCGACCCTGCAACGAGCGCGAGCCGCGCCTCTCGCGTGTCGGCGTCCTCGGCCGAAAGCACCGGGCAGGACCGGTAGAAGCCGTTGAACGACTCGGCGAGTTCCCGCGTGTAGGTCGCGATCCGGTGGGGTTCGAGGTCCTCGCCGGCCTCCTCGATCACCGCGGGGAACCGGGCGAGGACGGCCAGAAGGTCCCGCTCCTCGGGTGTCGACAGTACGTCGACATCCACCCCGGCCGCAGTCGGCTCGGCGTCGGCCTCCTCGAGGATGCCACAACAGCGGGCGTGGACGTACTGAATGTAGGGGGCCGATTGGGCCTCGAAGTCCAGTGCCTCGTCCCATTTGAACGTGATCCCCTTCGTGGGCTGTTTCGAGACGATATCGTAGCGCACCGCACCAATGCCGACCTGGTGGGCGATCCGTTCGATATCATCCTCGTCGAGTTCGTCGTCGCGGATCCGGTCGTCGAGGCGTGTTTCGACCTCCTCGCGGGCCCGGTCGATCGCCTCGTCGAGTAGGTCGTCGAGCATGACGCCGGTGCCGCGGCGGGTGCTCATCTTCCCCTCGGGGAGGTTGACGTAGGAGTAGATCACGTCGTCCAGTCGTCCGGAGTCGTTGCCGAGGATATCGAGGGTGGCCTGGAGCTGTTTGGCCTGCAGTTTGTGGTCCTCACCGAGCACGGTCACCGCGCGGTCGAAGGTGTCGAACTTCCACTCGTGGTGGGCCAGATCCCGTGTGGTGTAGAGGCTCGTCTCGTCGGACCGGAGGAAGACGAGGTTTTTGTCGATGCCGTACTCGTCGAGTTCGAGTTGCCACGCGTCCTCTTCGTAGACGGCGTACTCGGTCTCTTTGAGTCGCTCGGCGAGTTCGTCAGTAGAGCCGTCGACCATGAACCGGGTCTCCTTGACGAACTCGTCGAACTCCGCGGGGAGTCGGGCGAGACACGCTTTCATCCCACCGAGGACTTGGTCGACGACCTCGCTAACCCGCTCGTAGGTCTCGTCGTCGCCCGCTTCGAGTCCTTGGAGGATCGACGCGATTTCGGCTTCGGCGGCCTCGATGGCCTCCTCGTCGGCCTCATCGAGGTATGAGTTCCCCTTTCGGTAGTAGCGCACCAGGTCGTACTCGGTGCGGTCCCGTGCTGGTTCGCTGTCGAGATCCGACTCTTCGAATTTCTCGTAGGCCCACGTGAAGACGGCCATCTGTCGACCGGCGTCGTTGACGTAGTAGTGGCGTTCGACGTCGTAGCCCGCCATCTCCATGGCGTTGGCGACCGCATCGCCGAGGATCGGGTTTCGGGCGCGACCGACGTGGACCGGGCCGGTTGGGTTGGCGCTGGTGTGTTCGACGACGACCGATTCGTCACGGGGTTCGAGGTGGCCGTAGTCGGCCGATTGGGCGGCTTCGAGGGTGTCGACCAGATAGCTATCGGACGTGTGGAAGTTGAGATAGGGCCCCTGCGTGGAGACGTCGTCGAGGTACTCGTAGGAGTCGGTGTCGACGGCGTCGGCCAACTGTTCGGCGACCTCTGGGGGGGCCGCACCGAGCTCGCCGGCCAGGCGGAACGAGACGCTAGAAGCCAGGGTCGACTCGAGGTCTTCGGGTGGCTCCTCGATTCCAAGGTCGCCGGTCGGCAAGTCGAGGGCCTCCAGACAGGCAGTCATGGCGCGCTCGACCTCCGAACGGAACGGTCTGAACATACGCCCCGGTTTCCCCCGACCGCTAAAGGACTTTCCGAAGCGACCGGAGACTCCTCGTACTTGAGTAGTCGGTGACTACTCGGTTTGATCGCCCGGCTTTGGGCGGCCGTCGACTCCGCCGGTCGCCTCAGCGACCCGTCGACCGGTCTCCGGACCGACGTGGCTTTAGTTCTGGGTCGTCTACCTATTGATGGAACGTTTCAATAGCGGATCAGGTATCACGTTTTTGAGATGCATAGCATATTCGGTATGCTTATGGGTGGCGCGTCCTATCTGTCGACTATGTCAGAATCGGCTCCGGGAAGTCCCGACCACGACGAGTTGCAGGCGCTGAAAGCCGTTGCGCTCGATGGGGGGCTCACCGGCCCCGTCAAGGTCTCGTGTGCCAGTCTCGCGGGGCGGCTGGAAGCGTCGAACCAGACGGCCTCCCGCCGGCTCCAGCGGCTCGAAGCCGGCGGGCTGGTCGACCGGGAGATCGTCTCGGACGGCCAGTGGGTGTCGATCACCGACGACGGCGAACGGGCGCTCCGGTCGGAGTACGCCGACTACCGCCGGCTGTTCGAGGAAGGATCGGGGTTGACGCTGTCGGGGACGATTACGACCGGGATGGGCGAGGGCCGACACTACATTTCGCTGCCCGGCTACGACCGACAGTTCGAGTCCAAACTGGGCTACTCGCCGTTTCCGGGCACACTCAACGTCGACCTCGACGAGGCCAGCGTCCGGTCCCGGCCGGAGCTTTCGGCCCAAGTGTCGGTCCCGATCGATAGCTGGGAGGACGGCGACCGAACGTTCGGCGCGGCGACCTGTTATCCGGCCCGGCTTGAGGCCGACGGACGAAGCTACGAGCCGACCCACGTGATCGTCCCGGACCGGACCCACCACGACGAGGCGAAACTCGAACTCATCGCCCCCGAAAAGCTCCGCGATGCCCTCGCACTCGACGATGGCGATACGGTGTCGATCCACCTCGCGGAGGCCTCGGAATGACCCAGTCGACCGATAGCGCCGCTGCCGTCGACGCCGCCATCGACGCCTTCGCCGACGGCCAGCCGGTGTTGATCCACGACTTCGCCGACCGTGAGGGCGAAACCGACATCGTCTACCCGGCGACGACGGTCGACGCCGACGCAGTCACCCGATTGCGGAACGACGCCGGAGGGTTGATCTGCGTGGCGCTCTCCGATCCGGTAAGCGAGATCTTTGGACTCCCCTTCCTACAGGAGTTGGTCGACCACCCCGCGGCGGCCGATCACGAACTCGCCTACGACGACCGGTCGTCGTTCTCGCTGACCGTCAACCACCGCGAGACCTTTACGGGAATCACCGACGATGATCGGGCGCTCACCATTTCGGAACTGGGGGCTGCAGCGGCCGCAGCCGAGGCTGGGGCGGGCTACGACGAGGCGGCTTTCGCCGCGGATTTCCGGACCCCTGGCCACGTCCACCTGTTGCGGGCCGCGCCCGACGGGCTGGTCGACCGCACGGGTCACACCGAACTCGGCATCGCCCTCGCGGAGGCCGCTGACCAACCGCCAGCGGTCGTCGTCTGTGAGATGCTGGACGACGAGACCGGCGGCGCACGCTTGCCTGTCGATGCCGAAGCTTACGCCGACCGCCACGGCCTCGTCTACGTCGAGGGCGAGGCACTGCTGTCGGCGCTCAGCGACTGATCCTAACGATTCTTGCAAACTGTTAAGAACTGGTAGACGAAGGTTTTGGGTACCAATGGCATCATTCGACGAGATGCGCGAGGCGGGCGACATCGAGACGATCTGGCAGAACGGGGAGTTCGTCGACTGGGAGGCGGCGACGACCCACGTGCTGACCCACGGGCTGCACTACGGGACCGGCGTCTTCGAGGGGGCCCGCGCCTACGACACCGAAAACGGCACCGCGGTCTTCCGATGGGAGGAACACCTCGACCGCTTCTTCGCGTCGGGTAAACCCTACGAGATGGAGATCCCCTTTAGTAGGGAGGAACTAACCGAGGCGACCCTCGAACTACTGCGCCGCCAAGACCTCCAGAGCGCCTACATCCGGCCGATCGCCTACTTCGGCTACAACTCACTCGGCGTGAGTCCGGAGGGCTGTCCGACCGACGTTGCCATCGCCGCCTGGCCGTGGGGAGCCTATCTCGGCGAGGACGCGCTGCAAAACGGGATCGACGTGATGGTCTCGTCGTGGCGCAAACACGCCTCCAGCCAGATCCCGACCAACGCCAAGACGACCGGCCTCTACGTCAACAGCCTGCTGGCCGGTGAGGAGGCCCGCCGCAACGGGTACGCCGAGGCGATCGTGCTCAACAAGGAGGGCCAGGTCGCTGAGGGCCCCGGCGAGAACATCTTCCTCGTCCGCGACGGCGAGCTCTACACGCCCGGCCTCTCACAGAGCATCCTCGATGGCATCACCCGCGATACCGTGATCACGCTGGCCCGCGAGAAGGGCTACACCGTCCACGATCAGGCGACGATTAGCCGCGGCGAACTCCACACCGCCGACGAACTGTTCTTTACCGGCTCGGCCGCGGAGGTCACCCCTATCCGGCAGGTCGACAACGTCCAGATCGCCGACGGGAACCGCGGGCCGATCACCGAGGACCTCCAGTCGGCGTTCTTCGACCTCGTCGAGCGGGAAACCGACGCCCACGACGACTGGTTCACCTACGTCTAAGCGATCTCGCTGTTATGCGTCGACGCTGACGCCGTCGCTGTCTGTATCCGATCCATCCGAGTCTGTGTCTCCATCAGCCCCGTCCGAATCGCTATCTGAGTCGCTGTCTCCATCATCGCTATCGGAGTCGCTTCCGAGCGGTCGGTCGGCCGACACAGGTCCCGACTCCGATCCGACGTCGACGCCAAGGACGTACAGCACGATCGGGGGGCAGACGTATGCGGCAATCGCAACGGCGGCAAAGAGCGGATCGATGAAGACCAGCAATCCAAATATGGTGAGTGCGGCCGCCGCCGCGGCGTGGATCGCGGAGTGTGTGTACTGCCGGTAATACGTCCACAGCCCGGCCACCCACTGTCTCGCCGTCGAGACTGTTCCCGTCTCAGTAGTGCCACCTCCCATACTCGTACGACGAGAGCAACGAGCAAGAACCCTCAACTCACATCATGTGATAGGTCCCGATCCCGCTGGTCGGTGGCCGCACCGAGCAGTCGACCAACGTGTGCCTAAGCTGTTAATTAGGCACTGCCTACTGACCGGACTGGCCGGCTTGGATGCGTTCCGGTCGATTTCGACCGACTCGTTTATCGCAGTGCTACTTCCAGATCTGACTAGTAGGCAGTCTTTAACAGCTATACAGACTATCTTATAGAATTCATAACAAAGACGATATCCTTCTCGTGACCTTTCATGGACGTTCTCCATACCCAGACAGCGGCTGAATCGCACCAATCCAAACAGCGGACGTGTGAGAACTGCGGCGAGTACGTCACCAAACAGTTCGTCCGGGTGTTCGGCGCGAACGACGGCTCGGTCTACGGCTGTATGAACTGCCTGACCGGACGCGATCTCCGGGAGGGGGCCGGCACCCAGCCCTCGAAGTAGTCGCCGCCGGTCAGTCGTCGACGGCGGCCGGATCGCTCCCCGAGGCGTCGGCGTTCGTCGTCGCCGTCGAGTCGCCGTCGTCGGCCGCCGGGTTGGGCTCTTCTTCGACTGGGATCTGGTGTGCCGACTCGGCAAAGCCGGCGCTCAGCACGCGCGTCAGTGCTTCCTCGACTTTTTCGCCGGTTTCCTCGACGCGTTCGGGGTCGACTTCCATGACGAAGCCAGTCGTGATGTTCGGGGCGGTCGGCATGAACAGCACGACCCGGCCGTCTTGGGTCTCCTTGCCGGTTTTGAACGCGGTCATCCGGACCCCGTTCCAGATTTCGAGCCGGACGGGCTGCTGGAGGTCGTCGGTTCCCGAAAGGGCGGTTTCGACCGCGAGCTTCGAGGCGTTGTAGACGACCCGGAGCCCCGGCACCCGGTTGATCGTGTCGTCGATCGTCGCCTCGAACACCCGACCGGCGGTGGTCCGCATCAGGTAGCCCACCGCCAAAATCAGCGTGATGATGAGCGCGAGCGCGACGAGGATCCGCGTGAGGGGGACGAGTTCATCGGGAACGCCCAACTCGGCGAAATCGAGTTCGGCGATCAGCGGGAGGCCGATAATCCGGATGTACAGCCAGTTGACGACGAAAAGGAGGATCCCGAGCGGGAGCAGCACGACGAGCCCACTGGCGATGTCGCGTTTCCACGTAGACATTCAGCAAAGGGTCGGTGCCCGAGACTCTTATACATTGGACACTTCGACCCCGGAGTGGCCGCTACTGGCCGTTGAGGGTGATCGTCTTGAGTTCGATGATCCGCTCGTCGGCCAGCAGCTGTTCGAGCACCTCGTCGGGAACGTCGACGTCGAGGTTGTAGACGGTCAGCGCCTCACCGCCGATGGTTTCGCGGGCGTTGAACATCCCCGCGATGTTGATGTCGTTCTCGCCGAGCACCGAGCCGATCAGCCCGATGACGCCGGGTTTGTCTTGGTTCCGGGCGACGAGCATGTGGCCGTATGGGATGGCGTCGACGCGGTAGCCGTCGATGCGGACGATCCGTGGATCATCGCCGGCGAACAGCGTCCCCGAGACCGTGATCTCCTCGTCGCCGTCGGCGACCGTGACGCTGACGAGGCTCTGGAAGTCCTCGGTTTGGACGGTTTTCGACTCGGTGACCTCGATGCCGCGCTCTTCGGCGAGTCGCGGGGCATTGACCGCGTTGACCTGCCATTCGAGGGGTTCGAAGACGCCTTTGAGCGCGCTGGCGGAGACCAGATCGATGTCCTCGTTGGCGATATCGCCCTCGTAGTGGACCTCGACCGACGAGATGCGCTCGCCCAGCAGTTGGGCGGCGATCTTGCCGGCGGTCTCACCGAGTCCGAGATACGGTTCGATCCGCGGGAAGGCGGTCTCGTCGACCGAAGGTGCGTTGAGCGCGTTCAGGACCGGCTGGTCGTTGAGCGCGGCGATCACCTGATCGGCGGTGTCGACGGCGACGTTCTCCTGGGCGGCCTCGGTGGAGGCTCCGAGGTGGGGCGTGACGACGATCTCGTCGACGTCGAGGAGGGCTGAGTCCTCGCTGACCGGTTCCTCGCCGAACACGTCGAGGCCCGCCCCGGCCATCGGGCCGGTGTCGACCGCCTCGGCGAGGGCAGCCTCGTCGACGATGCCACCGCGGGCACAGTTGATGAGGAAGCCGTCCTCGAGCAGGGCGAGTTCGTCCTCGCCGATCATGTTCTGGGTCTCCGGAAGGAGCGGGGTGTGGATCGTCAGGAGGTCGGCGGCTTCGAGCCAGTCATCGAGGTCGTCGATGAGCCCCGCACCGAACTGGGCGGCGCGTT
>JAWOEO010000161.1:0-5757 GCA_046482755.1 Halohasta sp.
CGTTCCATCCGAATGCCCTGGTATACTTAAGGGCATCGTTGTGGGATGGCCGCCGTCGGGCGATTCCGACGCCGGGTGTCGACCGGGTGTGACCCGTTCGACCGTCGCATTTCATCGGATGGGAGGTATATATTTAACCCCGTCGAAGGAAGGCCGCCTCGGCATGCGGTTTCATGGCGTGTGGGGAGCCGGACATACCTCAATTGTGCAACAGACGGCTCTCGGATCGAGGGGTCGACAGAACTCGTGAAAGAATCCGATTCGACATCGAGTCGACCCGAGTACCGAGTTCTCGCCGACACAGCAGTGGACCAACGTCATAGATCGACAAGTAGGCCGTGACTACTCGGAAAAGATGGGAGGGTAGCCAGTGGCTAGACGACAGAATATCACGCGGCAGGAGAGCGAACGGTCATCCCTTGCTTGCACAGTCGGTCCCGTCGGGTGAATCGCCGCGTGGCTGGAACTCACCGTGAGAGAGACTAAACAGTATCGAAGCGACGAGTCGACGGAAAGAATCGGTCAGAACTGGCCGGCGGTCACTCCTCGAGATGCTCGATGCCCTGTTTGGAGACGTTTGCTTCCGTGATCTCCTCTGGCATCCAGTCGGGCTTGTTGTCCGGAGCCTCCTCGTGCCAGGCCCAGCCCTCGTAGATGTGGACCTTGTCGGTGCCCTTCTCGCGGAGTTCGAGGTCGACGCGCTCGGCGGCGTCCTCCGAGGGTGCCGGATCGAGCCGGCGGGCGGCTTTCAGGGCAGCCTGCCGCGGCGTGTTGCCGGAGAACACGCTTTCTTCGGAGCCGTCCGATTCACGGAGTGCGAAATTGCGCTTACCATCTTCACGTACCATGGTTTTACTCACCATGGCAACCGAGTACATGGTCTAATATAAATATATCGGGGAAATGAGCACTTCTCAACCAAACAGTTAAATACTGTCGTGCTGCCGGCGGTCGATTTCGGGCGGATTCCGGGGCGAAAAGCGGCGGGATGTCGGCCGAAACGGATGCCGCGCGGCGATTGTGGCCACAGGGCGGTAAACAACACTTATGTAGTCGGTGTGGCGAAGTGGAGACAGACACCCGCGATGGTTCGCAAAAAAAAGCTCAGCCCGAGTGGTGCGAAAGACGACGACGGCGAGTACCACAACGTCCACGTCAATCTACACGAAGACGAGCTCGCTGTCGCCGGCATGGAGATCGGCGACGAGGTGTTCGTGCGTGTGCGTGACGGCAAAATAATTATCCAGAAAGCGGATCCGGACACAGTCGAACACGATTTCTGACCCAGCCAGTCGGACGGCCGCTTCGGGAAGTTGATTGGAGTGGAATCACTCACAGCTACTAATGAGGCCCTACAGCCTGACGAAGCCGATTTTGTTCTCTCTCCCACCGGAGACTGCCCACCGAACGGTTCACACCGGACTCCGAGCGATTCAGAACACGCCGGTCGTCGACCTGTTGCGTCGGCGGTATGCAGTCACTAACTCCCGGTTAGCAACCACTGTGTTCGGACTCGAGTTCCCAAACCCCGTCGGCGTCGCCGCAGGGTTCGACAAGAACGCCGAGATCCCCCGCAGCCTCGAAGCACTGGGCTTCGGCCACGTCGAGATCGGCGGCGTCACCGCCGAGCGCCAGCCCGGCAACCCCAAACCACGGCTGTTCCGACTGCCCGAAGACGGCGCACTCGTCAACCGAATGGGGTTCAACAACGAGGGAGCCGACCGGATCGGTCGACGGCTCGATAGCGAACCCCAGCCGGACGTGCCGCTCGGAATCAACATCGGCAAATCGAAGTCGACGCCCCTCGAAGACGCGGCCGACGACTACCTGTATACCTACGAGCGCGTGGCCGAAGCGGGCGACTACTTCGCGGTCAACGTCTCAAGCCCCAACACGCCCGGTCTCCGATCGCTTCAGAACCGCGACTCGCTCGAAACGATTCTCGGGACGCTGAAAGACGCCGGGGCACAGCCGCTGCTCGTCAAGCTCTCGCCGGACCTCCCGCGGCCAGCTATCGCCGAGGCGCTGGCGGTCGTCGACGACCTCGATCTCGACGGCGTCATCGCCACCAACACCACAACGAGTCGGCCTGACGCGCTGGAAAACCACAACACGGTCGAAACAGGGGGTCTCTCGGGCAAGCCGATCGAGGGTGAGGCGACGGATCTGATCCGATTTATCGCAGAACGGACCGACACCCCGATCGTCGGGGTCGGTGGAATCAGCGATGCCGAGGGGGCCTACGAAAAGATCCGTGCGGGCGCAAGCATCGTC
The DNA here is from genome assembly GCA_046482755.1 of Halohasta sp. Classification (GTDB taxonomy): domain Archaea; phylum Halobacteriota; class Halobacteria; order Halobacteriales; family Haloferacaceae; genus Halohasta. The sequence continues at coordinate 2,275 of JAWOEO010000161.1, forward strand.
CAGCTATACACCGCGCTCGTCTTCGAAGGACCCGCCCTCGCACGCGACATTAATCGAGGACTCCTGGAGCTGCTGGACCGCGACGGGTTCGACTCCATCGACGAGGCCGTCGGCGTCGACCTATAGGAGCGAACGGGGATAGAAACGGAGCCGAAGCGTTAGGCTTCGGAGATGATGATGATCGTGTCGTCGGCTTCGAGCATCTCGCCCTCGCCGACGTACTGGCGTTCGCGGTGGACCTCGAAGAGATTGGCACCGAGTTCCTCACCTGCGACATGGAGTTCGTCCTCTACCAACTCGTAGTCGCCCGACTCAATGCCAGATTCGAGATCAGGCACCTGTGAGCCGTACTCCGGGCCGACCGTCGCGTAGTCGAGTTTGATCTCGGTGATCACCGATTCGATCTCGGGTTCCGAATCGAGGACTGTGAGATCGTCGACGTGCATCACGCCGCGGATGTCGTCCTCGAAGCCCTCAATGGGGCCGTAGACGTCGACACTACTCAGCTCGGCGTTGAGCGGGAGCTGACGATCGCTCTTGTATTTGCGGAGCGCCGAGACGACCGCCATCGCGGCGGTGCCACCTTCGCGGTCGGCCTCGATGCCGAGCGGTTCGGGCCAATCGGTGTGGTGGACGCTCGTCTCGCTGTCGTACATATCCCGGTACAGCTCTTCGGTGACGTGGGCCAACTGCGGGGCGAACAGTTTGAGGAACCGTTCGTGGGCCGTCCGGAGCGTGTAGGCCGCCGACTGGTCGTCGCCCTCGTCGAGTCGCTGTTTGGCGATTTCGAGGTAGTCGTCACAGAAGGTCCCCCAGAAGAAGCTCCGCAGATCGTCGCGGGCCTTCGAGAACTCTCGGTTTTCGAGATAGGTGGCGGTCTGCTCGATGGTCGCATCAAGTTCGGCCAGCAGCCAGCGGTCGATCCCCGCCAGTTCGTCGGGCTGGTCGACCACCTCGGGAGCCAGCGACTCGACCAGTTTCGAGGCGTTCCAGAGTTTCCGAATCAGCTTCTCGCCCGCTCGCAGGCCCTTCTCCTGATACGGGAGGTCGTCACCGATAGCGCTCCCGGCAGCCCAAAAGCGAGCGGCGTCGACCGGGTACTCATCGAGGACGGCGTCGGGGTCGACGACGTTACCCTTCGATTTGGACATTTTTTCACGGTTTTCGTCGAGTACCATCCCGTTGATCATCGTCGCGTCGAACGGCACCTCGCCGGTGTGCTCGTAGCACTTGATGATGGTGTGGAACAGCCAGAAGGAGATGATGTCGTGGCCCTGTGGCCGGAGATCCATCGGGTAGATCTCGGGACGCTCCATCGTGAATTCTTCATTCTCCTCGTCCCAGTCCCAGCCCGCATTGATGAGGGGCGTCAGCGAGGAAGTCGCCCACGTGTCGAAGACGTCCTGTTCGGGGACGAACTCGTCGCCGCCGCAGTCGGGACAGGTGTCGACCGGCGGCTCGTCAGAGAGTGGGTCGACCGGCAGGTCTGCCTTGTCGGCCAGAACTTCGTGATCGCAGTCTGCGCAGTACCAGACGGGGAACGGGATGCCCGAGGATCGCTGGCGGGAGATACACCAGTCCCATTCGAGCCCGTCGATCCAGTGTTGGTACCGAGTGAACATCTTCTCGGGGAACCACTCCATTTCCCGGCCCGCCTCAAGGTACTCCTCGCGTTTGTCAAGGACGTCGACGTACCACTGCACGGTGACGCGGTACTCGACGGGGACGTCGTCGCGCTCGTGGACCTGCACGACGTGTTGGATGTCCCGACGGTCCCGGAGCTGGCCCGCGGCGTCGATATCTTCGACGATGGCTTCGCGGGCCTCGTGGGTGGAGAGTCCCTCGTAGTCGCCCGCGAGGTCGGTCATCGTCCCCGACTCGTCGATGGCGACCCGGAGGTCGAGATCGTGGGCCTGGTACCACTCGATGTCGGTCTGGTCGCCGAACGTACAGCACATCACGACGCCGGTTCCCTTCTCCATGTCGACCCGGTCGTCCTCGTAGATCGGGACCTCGTGGCCGAACACCGGCACTTTGGCGGTGCCGCCGACGAGATGGGCGTTACGGTCATCGTCGGGATGGACGAACATCGAGACACACGCCGGGATCAGTTCCGGTCGCGTGGTGGAGATGACGATGTCGTCGCCAGGTTCGGTTGCGGTCTCGTACTCGTAGTCGTCGTCGACGGCCTCGTCGGTGGGTTCGCCACCGCTCTCGACGAGTTCGAAGGCGATGTCGTTGAAGTACGAATCCTCTTCGAGGTCTTCGGTTTCGACCTGCGAGATGGCGGTTTCACACTCGGGACACCAGATTGCAGGAGCTTTCTGGCGGTACTCCCGTCCCTTCTCGTAGAGATCAATAAACGAGAGTTGGGAGACGCGCTGGGCCTCGGGAGAGATCGTCTGGTAGGTGTTGTTCCAGTCGATAGAGATCCCCATCGCCTGCATCTTCTCGGTGAAGCTCTCTTCGTACTGCGCACAGACCTCGCGGCACTGTTGTTGGAACTCGTAGCGTTCGAACTCCTGGTGGCGAATATCGAGTTCGGATTCGGTCAGTCGCTCCGAGGCGATGCCGTTGTCATCGTAGCCGAACGGATAGAAGACGTCGTTGCCCTGCATGCGCTCGTAGCGGGCAACGATGTCCTGGAGAATGGTCCCGTAGACGTGGCCCCAGTGGAGGTTTCCGGACACCGTCGGCGGCGGGGTGTCAATCGAAAACGTGGTGTTCGGATCGGTCGACGCCTCTGGATACGCGTAGGTCTCGTCGTCGACCCATTGGGCTTGCCACTTGGGCTCGATAGCCTCGGGGTCGTACTCTCCATCGGGCATTAGTCGGCGAAAGACGCTGGGGGGACTAATGTTAATCGGCTCAGGAATCCCGAACGAGCCGTGAACGGTCTGGTGTCGACGCTAGGTTATTACCCGCACGGTTTATTTAACTGGGCGTGAAATACAAAATCTAGTGGCTGAACCTCTTCCCTGGCCCGCTGTTGGTTCGTTTGTTGCTGGGCTCATTTCGCTGTTCTTTCTCAGCTATCTGTGGTCCTACCGCGACGAGAAGGGGGCAAAATATTTCATCGGCGTTATTGGCTGTGTTACCCTCTGGACGGTTTCGTATGGCGTTGGGCTGTTGGTGTTCGATCCGACACTGCGGTTTCTGTTCGAACTCCCGATTTGGCTTGCGATCAACGGCAGCGCCGTGTTCTTTCTGGCGTTTGCCTTCGAGTATACGGGTCGCACGCAGGCCGTCCGGTCGAGGTTGATGTGGGGCGTCGTCGGGTTCCAACTGCTCACGACCGCAGTCATTTCGACGAATCCGCTTCATCGACGCATCTGGAGTGAGTACACTGTGTCGCCAGTAGCCGGTGTCGCAGGGGTTGCAGTCGAAAACGAGCCGTTGCTGTTTGGGATACTGTTAATAACGGGCATGATTACGACCGCTGGGATCGTGCTGTTGGCCGATGCGTTTGCGAGCTACGGCCCA
>JAWOEO010000005.1:0-3362 GCA_046482755.1 Halohasta sp.
CCGGGAGGCTGGCAAGGGGCAGGACCGCGCCCCGCGCCTACTCCCCATCCTTCCACCAGTCCGACGTCTCCTCCGTCATGGAGTCCCTGTCCCGGCTCCGGGAGGACCCCATGCCGGCCTGGGAGATCTGGGGTATCACCATCGACCCTCCGGAGTTCCTGGGGCAGGGGCGCACCGGTGGCGACAGCCCCTGCCCCAGGAACTCCGGAGGGTCGATGGTGATCCCCCAGATCTCCCAGGCCGGCATGGGACCCTCCCGGAGGCGGGACAGGGACTCCATGACGGAGGAGACGTCGTGGGGAAGGGCAGCCTCCGCGCCCATTTCGAGGCCGAGATGCCGGTCGGGGATTTCGAGATCCGATGCTGGCGGGATCCGACCGACGTAGTCGAGTTCGTCGGGCAGTGCATCCCGGATTCCCTGCTGGTGCCGACCGCCGTGGGCACGCTGGGCGATGACACCCGCGACGTCGATGTCGCGGCCGATGGCGGCAGCGTACTCCCGGAAGCCGTAGGCAGTGGCGGCGACGCTCTCCATGCCCGCTTTGGCGTCGACGACCAAGACCACGGGCAGATCGAGCGCCTCGGCGACCATCGCGGTGCTGGAGCCGTCGCCGTCGTAGAGCCCCATCACCCCCTCGACGACACAGATGTCGCCCTCGCCGCGGGCGTAGTTGCGGGCCAGCCCCTCTTCGCCTTCGAGCCACAGATCCAGCGTTCGCGAGGGTCGACCCGCGATCGCTTCGTGATGGCTCGGATCGATAAAGTCCGGCCCGGCCTTGGCTGGCTGGACTTCGTAGCCGGCCTCGTCGAGCGCGCGGATGATCGTCAGCGTGGCGACCGTCTTGCCGACGCCGGAGCTGACGCCACCGAGGACGAACCCCTTCATTCGACCCTCCGTCGAACTGCCAGCACCGAGAGATCCGAAAACGGCGTGTCGTCGGCTCCCGAACCGCCAGCGTGCTCGGCCAGCTCGTCCAGCGAGAACCGACTGATCGACTCCTCGTCGTGGGTGAGTTTTTCGAGTACCAGTGCCTCCAACTCGGGGTCGGCTCCGTGATCCAGCAGGTGAGCCGCGATGTCGCCGGGCATCCAGTCGAACGGTCGGGGCAGGACGAGCAGATGCCGGTCGCCAACATTGGTTCCAAGACGATCCAGTCCGGGCGTGATGTCGCCGCTTTTGTGTAGCGTGACGAACTCCGTGTCCTCCATCGGCGTCCGGGCGCGGCTCGCAGCCATCTGGAGCGAGGAGATCCCCGGAATCACGCGAACAGGGCCGTCGACCACATCCTGTACCTTGCCGACGAACTGGTAGCCCGAGTGGTTCGGATCACCCATCAGGACGGCTGTCCCCCGGTCGCCGTCGGCCACGCGGTCGGCGAACGTCGTGAGAGCCTCGCGTTCGTCCTTGTAGCCGCAGGTCAGCAGCTCGGCGTCGGTCAGGTCGGCGATGAAGTCGACCACTGTCGCAAAGCCGACGACAACGTCGGCCTCCTCGATGGCCCGCCGTCCGCGCGGTGTCAGGTACTCGGGATTGCCGGGCCCGATGCCGACCGCAGAGACGGGCGTGGTCGACTCGTCGATGTCGGCTTCGGCCGCGGCTGCGGCGACCGTCGCCGGATCGGGCCCCGAATCGAGATCGTAGTCGCTCACTGGTCGACCTCCAGATCGAGGGCACCGTCACGGACGTCGGCGGCGACGTGGATCAGTTCGTTCGTCAGCGCGGCCGCGAGGCCGCTGCCGCCGCGTCGACCGACGTTCGTGATCGCGGGCACACCGTGCTCTGCGGCGACCTCGCGGATCCGCTCGCGGCTCTCGACGGCCTTCACGAAGCCGACCGGTGTCGCGACGATCACTGCCGGTCGGGTGCCGTTTTCGATACAGTCAGCCAGCGCAAAGGCTGCAGTTGGGGCGTTGCCAATGACGGCGATGGCGTCGTCGTAGACACCCTGTTTGTCGAGTTCGAGCACCGAGGCCGCGGTTCGGGTCATCCCTGTTTTTTTGGCGAGTTCCGCGCCGTTGCCGATCGCCTTCCGCTTCTCGCAGGTGTGGCCACGGCCCGTGATGCCCGCCTTGGACATCGTGATATCGGTGACGATCGTCGACTCCCGAAGCACCGCCGCGGCTCCGGCCCGGATCGGCACGTCCTCGTCCGGCTCGCCAGTGTCGTCGGTGCCGGTAAACCGCAAGAGGTGTTGAAACTCGATGTCACCCATCGAGTGGACCGCCTTCTGGCGGAACCGATCGGCCAGCGTCTCGTCGGGGACGAACTGCCGGACGATATCCATGCTCGTCTCGGCGATCTCCATCGCCTCCTGTGTCGTCGCGCCGAGGTCGGCGTACTCCTCGTCGACCGCCGAATCAGTCATCTGACACCTCCGCTGTCGGGGCGCTTGCGCGGCCTTCGAGATCACCCTCGACGCTGAGATTGATATCCCGAAGCCGGTCGACTGTCTCCGCGTCGGCATCCCAGAGGCCCCGCTCGATGGCCTCTAGCAGAGTATCGGAGATCGATTCGAGCGCCCATGGGTTGACCTCGGCCATCCACTCCTGTCGCTCGTCGTCGAAGGCGAACTTCTCGGCGACGTCCTCCCAGAGCGTGTCGCTGATGACGCCGGCGGTAGCGTCCCACCCCATGACGACGTCGACCGTCGTCGAGAGGTCGCCCGCACCCTTGTAGCCGTGCTCGGCCATCGAATCGAGCCACTCGGGGTTGAGCACGCGGGCCCGCATCGCCTTGCGGACTTTCTCCTCGTTTGTGTAGACGGCCACGTTCTCGGGATCCGAGGAGTCGCCGACATAGGAGGCGGGTTCGCTCCCGGAAACCTCGGAGACTGCGGAGATGAACCCGCCGTGGAACGCATACCAGTCCGAGGAGTCCAACTCGTCTTGCTCCATCGTGTCCTCGATTTTGACCGTCGCGTCGACGCTCGAGAGGCGGCGCTCGAAACTGTCGTGGGCCTCGCTGACCGCGCCGCGTTTCCCCATGGCGTAGCCGCCCCACTGGACGTAGACGTCGGCGAGATCCGAGCGGTCCTCCCAGTTGCCCTCGTCGACGGCCTTGTTCGTTCCCGCGCCGTAGCCGCCGGGCCGCGTCGTGAACACGCGGTTGGTTGCCGCGCTTTTGGCCTCCTTCGCGTCTAGCCCGTCGGCTTCCAGTTCCTCGGCTTCCTCCTCGACATGTTTCTTGATATAGTTCATCTCGTGTGGTTCGTCGAGGTTGACCACCGCCGCAACGGCGTCGTGGATCACGCCCGCCGCCGCGGGGAAGGCATCTCGGAACAGTCCCGAAACGCGCGTGGTCACGTCGACCCGTGGTCGACCGAGTTCATCGAGCGGAATCGGCTCCACGTCGTCGATACGCC
>JAWOEO010000013.1:0-7306 GCA_046482755.1 Halohasta sp.
CGTCGTCGTCGAACAGCCGGACGTCGGCCTGTTCGACGACGACGTGATCTACCAACTGGTCGAGGAGTACGACGCGTACGTCGAGGAGATGAAACGCTCCCAGCAGGAGACCATCCTCGATAAGATCATCCGTCCGGCCCGGTTCCAGATCCTACAGGACCACACCTTCCGGCAGTCGGACCCGGCCGTCGTCGGTGTCGAGATCATGTCCGGCACGGTCAAGAACAACACCACCGTCGCCAAGTTCGAGAACAACGAGCCCGATCGGGTGGGCGAACTCTCGGGGATTCAGGCCCAAGGTGAGGACGTCTCCGAAGCTCGGGCCGGCGAGCGCGTCAGCATCGCCATCGACGGCCCGACTGTCGGCCGCGGCATCGAGGAGGGCGACGAGTTGTGGGTCGATCTCCCCGAGAAACACGCCAAGATCCTCGAACAGGAGCTTTCCGACGAGATCCCGGCCGACGAACTGGAGGCGCTGTCGGGCTATCTCAACAAACGCCGAAAGCGCGATCCCTTCTGGGGCAAATAACCGTTTTCACGCGTCGACAGCACCGTTCAGTCCCGCACATCGATCTAACCACCTGATAATCGGTGAAAATAACCAGGTCGACCGCGTAGGTACTACTGGGGTGAATCAGTGGATGAGTACGCACCGACAGTCTGGGATACCATCCGTCAGTCGACAGGTGACGACGTTCGATCTCCTGCTGGCGGCGATTCCGCTGGTGCTGCTGGCAGGCGTTGTCAGCGCACACCTGCTGCCGGTCCCGCCGTTCGTCGGGATCGCAACCGGTGCCGGGCTTGCCGGTAGTCTCGTCGGCTACGGCATCTACGTGCTGACGCGGCTCCAGTCGACGCCAGCCGAGTCGGACCCACCGCTCGACTGTGAGGTCGGCTGTGCCGACTAATACACTCGTTTTACCTGTTGCTCGGCGACACGAGCCGTCTTTTCAGTCCAGTCCCGCCCGACGGCCACACTGGTACTGATTGAAGTAGAATCGAGGTACTGCGTCGACTGCTATCGGCCGGTCGGCGTGATGCCGTCGCCGACGGCGTCCATGACCTGCAGGACGGCGCTGGCGGCGAGTCCCTGTGCGACCTCGCGTTGGGCCTCGGGGTCGAGTCCGGACTCCAACTCGTCGGGGTCCGGCGAGTAGCCCGCCGTGACGGGGTGGCCGGCCGGCGGGTCGACCGCGACCGTCGCGGCCGCGCCGGTGCCGCCGTTCAACTCTGAGCCGACCTGATACCCCTCCGGGAGATACGACTGGGTCTCGTCGACGATACCCGCGACTGCGTGTCTGAGCGCATCGCGCTGGCCGCCCGATAGCTCCTCGGCGCTCGTCGGCTCCCCCGTGCCGGCGGCCGGCCCGCCGGCCCCGGTGTAGTTTCCATTCATATGATCGTTGCCAACCATTGGTGAGGCGGTCGTAAAAAGCCGTCGCCCGTACAAACCGGCGTCTGAGCCACCACAACGCCGCTACAGGATCGGCTCGCTCTCGCCGTAGGCCGCCAACACTACTGCGGCGGTGTAGCTGCCCGCCGCCGGCTCGACGGTCGACACCAGCACGTCCCGGTCGGTGAACTCCCAGTCACGGAGCTCACAGCCCGCCGCAAGCCCCTGGCGGATCTCGGTTTCGACCGCCTCGGGATCGGTTCCCGAGGCCTCGTAGAACAGCCCCGGCCCCGGCCCGGTCGCCCAGCCGATACCGGTGGTGATCCGGTCGTCATCACTCTCGGGACCGGCGACAGTTTTTCCCTGCACGACCGTCAGCCGGTTGCCCGCCGGGCCGAGGTCGGGAGCCGCGTCGACGACTTCGAGGGTCGCCTCGGCGGGAATCACCGACGAGACAGCGATTAGATTGTAGTTGTGGAGGTTCGCGTCGGCGAGCGCGGCATCGTAGGCCGACATCTCAGTCGGCGCGATGCCGACCCCGCCCGCGACGTGAATCGTACTCATTACAGAGACGGGGCGGCGCGACCGGTAATCGGTTACGGATCGGCCTCAGTACTGGTAGCGGACGACGCCGGCGTCAGTCTCGCCGCGGTCGAGTTTCTCGCGGGCGTGGTCGATATCCTCGCGGGTGACGGTCGTCCGGTCGTTGCGGATGGCGAACATCCCGGCCTCGGTGACGAGACTCTCGATGTCCGCGCCGCTGTAGTCGTCGAGTTCCGCGGCCAACTCGGTGAAGTCGATCGACGTGTCGACGTTGATCTCGCGGCTGTGGATTTCGAGGATCTTTTCGCGGCCTTCGGGGCCGGGTTTCGGTACCTCGATGAGTCGATCGAACCGGCCAGGGCGCAGAATGGCCTCGTCGAGCATGTCATACCGGTTCGTGGCAGCCATGATACGGATCTCCCCGCGGTCGTCGAAGCCGTCCATCTCCGAGAGGAGTTGCATCATCGTCCGTTGGACCTCAGCGTCGCCCGACGTTTTGGAGTCGGTCCGGCGGGAGGCGATGGCGTCGATCTCGTCGATGAAGACGACCGCCGGCTCCTCCTCTGCCGCAAGCGAAAACAGGTCACGCACCAGCCGCGCACCCTCGCCGATGAATTTTTGCACTAATTCGGAGCCGGTCATCTTGATGAAGGTGGCGTCGCTCTCGTTGGCGACGGCCTTCGCCAACATCGTCTTGCCGGTCCCCGGCGGCCCGTGGAGGAGGACGCCCGACGGCGGCTCGATCCCGACGGTCTCGAACTGGGCGGGGTTGTCGATGGGGTCCTCGACGGCCTCCCGAACCTCCCGAACCTGCTCGTCGATCCCGCCGATGTCGTCGTAGCTCACGTCGGGGGATTCGGTGACTTCCATCGCCTGTGCGCGGGAGTCGGTCTCGTCGTCGAGCACCATCTGGATCCCGAACGATTCGTTGATCGCAACCCGGTCGCCGGACTCCATCTCCTCGTAGAGCTGTGGGGAGACCTCGGTCAGGACCTCCTGGTTGTTGCCGTGCTGTTTGATGATAACGCTGCCGTCGTCGGTTAGCTCCTCGACGCTGGCGATGTAGAGCGCCGAGGTTTTCAGCGCCTCGTTGCGCTCTTTGAGTTGGGAGACCTCGGTTTGGAGATCGCTTCGGCGATCGGTGGCCTCCGTCAGCCGATCGTCGAGCTCCTCGTTGACCTCGACGAGCCGACGGTAGTGTTTGCGGATCGCATCGAGCCGCTCGGCGGTCGACATCTCCGGATCGAGATCCAGCCGCGGACGGTCGGGAAGCGACGGGCTACGTGACATTTGTTGTCAGCCGTAAGTGCCGGACATAAATGTGCCTTTGGGTCGCTGACAAACCTTGTGTCGACCCACGAGCGCCGCGTCACCCGGCCGTCGCCAGGCAGTAGGCAGTGGCTACCGGAGTTCGTCGACCCGGTCGAGGTAGTCGCCGTACACCGACAGCGCCGACTCGATCGGCTCGGACGTTGTCATATCGATCCCCGCGAGTTCGAGCGCCTCGATCGGATAGACGCTGCCGCCTGCCCGAAGCATCTCGCGGTAGGCCGCCGCCCCGTCGCCGCCGGCCGCGCCGTCGTTGCGGATCCCCTCGACGATGGCCACCGCCGCCGAGATGCCGGTCGCGTACTGGTAAACGTAGAAGTTGTAGTAGAAGTGAGGGATCCGCTGCCACTCCCGACGGATGTGGTCGTCAATCGTCGCTGGCTCGTAGTAGGCCCCTTTGAGATCGCCGTACAGTTCGTCGAAGACATCGGGTGTCAGCGGCTCGTCGTTCTCCGCGCGCTCGTGAATTCGCTGTTCGAACTCCGCGAACATCGTCTGTCTGAAGAGTGTCGACCGGAACCGTTCGAGGTACTCATCGAGGACGTGCAAGCGGAGTTCGTCATCGTCGACCGTCTCCAGTAGATGGTGGGTCAGTAGGGTCTCGTTAACTGTGGAGGCGACCTCGGCGACGAAGATCTCGTATCCCGCATCATGCCACGGTTGGGCCTCCTGGGCCAACTCCGAGTGCATCGAGTGGCCCAACTCGTGGGCCAGCGTGAACATCGAGGCGATGTCGTCCTGATAGTTCATCAGGATGAACGGCTGGGTATCGTAGGTCCCCGAGGAAAAGGCCCCCGAGCGCTTGCCGCGGTTCTCGTAGACGTCGACCCACCGGCTCTCCAGCCCCTCGGCCATCCGCTGTTGGTAGGCGTCGCCTAACGGTGCGACCGCCTCGACGATCCAGTCTTTGGCCTGCTCGTACTCGACGTCTGGCCCTTCCTCACCGGTCAGCGACATATAGAGGTCCCACGACTGGAGTTCGTCGACGCCCAGCGCGTCGGCTTTGAGTTCGGCGTGACGGTGAAGCAGATCGAGGTTGTCGTGGACGGTGTCGACGAGGATATCGTAGACCTCGACTGGGACGTTCGGTCCGTCGAGAGCGGCCTCACGTGCCGTTTCGTAGTTGCGGGCGCGGGCGACTTTGACGTCCTTGCGGACCTGCTTTTTGAGCGAGGTGCCGACGGCGTTTCGGACGTCTTCCCACTCGTCGTAGAAGGCCTCGTGGACCTGTTGGCGGAACGCCCGGTCGTCGTGTTTCTGGAGCTTCGTGAAGTTCCCTTGGCTGATCTCGATCTCCTCGCCGTCGGGGTCCTCAACCGTTGGGAACGTCAGGTCGGCGTTGGCCAGCATCGAGTAGATGTCACTCGGCGCGCCCGTCACCTCGCCCAACTCCGCGAGCAGTTCCTCGACCTCCGCCGAGCGGGTGTGTGGTTTCGCCCGCAGTACGTCGTCGAAGAACTGGTCGTAGTCGGCGAGTTTCGGCTCGCTGTCGACGAACGCCGCGATGTCTTCCTCGGTCAGTTCTTGCAGTTCGGGCTCGATGTAGGAGACCGCACTCGATGCCTCCGACGACAGCGCTTGTGCCTTCCCTGAGAGCGCCTGATACTCTTGGTTCCGGGTATCTTCGCTGGCCCGAAGGTTCGCGTAGACCGATACCTGTGCGACCTCTCGCATGATCTCCTCGCGGCGTTCAAGCAGTTCGAGCAGCGTCTCGGGACTCTCGGTGACCCGCCCCTCGTAGGCGGCAAGTTCGTCGATTCGCCCGGAGATCGTCTCGAAATGCGCTTCCCACGCCTCGTCGGACTCGAAGATGCTTTCGAGCGCCCACGTGTGCTCATCGGCGAGTTCCTCCCGTTCGGGAACCGTACTCATGGCAAATGGAAGGCCGACAGCGCGTGTAAGTCTTGTTACTCCGTAGAATCGACCACGTCGCCTCGCATTCCGTCGACCACTGCCTGTGATACACGCCCGCGGGCCAACGCTTCGATGGCCCGCTCGCCGACGGTGACCGTGCCGCTGTCGACCGCCTGCGGGTCGGGCTCAAACTCGATGCCGGGATACCGAACCGCCGAGAGCACCAGCGGCTCCGGGGGGGCCGGCGGCGGCCGCGGGTCGACCGGTTCGGGACCGAGGAGCGTGTCGATCCAGTCGACCGGTCGCTCGCCGGTGGCGACGATCCGCACGACAGATACCAGCCGCCGGACGAGTTCGCGGGCGAACCCCCCGGCAGCGACCTCGATCACCAGCCACTCGCCGTCGCGGTCGAGTCGACCCGATAGCCCGCGCCGGCTGCCGCGGTCGTCAGGCGTCAGGTTGTGGAACTCGTTGTATCCACAGAGCGCATCGAGGGCTGCGGCGGCCCGCTCGTCGTCGACCGGCGGTCGACCGTCGAGGCTCCGGCTCGCCTCCCGGGGGGCATATAAGTAATAGGTGTATACTCGGCGGACCGCGTGGTGGGTGGCGTGGAAATCGGGGTCGACGTCGGTGCTGGCCCACGCCCGAATCGTCCCCGGGAGTTCGCTGTTGAGTGCTCGCGGCGTCAGCCAGTCGGGACACTCGAGGGCGACCGTCTGGGTGACCGCCGATACCCCGGCGTCGGTTCGACCCGCGGCCGCATATCCATCGGGACGGGTGGCGTCGGCCGACAGCACCGACAGCGACCGGAGGGCCTCGAACAGCGTTCCCTCAACGGTCGGCACGTCGGGCTGGCGCTGAAACCCATAGAAGGGTCGACCGTCGTAGGCGAGGCGGAACGCACGCATCGGCTCGATATCGTCGACCGCGAGGTAAATACCTCGTGAGAGCCGCTTCGACAGCGCCATCGGCGAGGGGCGGTTGCATTATGCGGTCAGTGTTCGGCAACTACTGCCTTACGACGAGTTCCCGTACCTGTTGGCCATGTCCCCCGACAGTAGCCCCCACGAAACAGCGGAGCCCCATGAGATCGGCGACGGGGACGACCGGCCGAACGTCGTGCTCGTCGTCATGGACACTGCGCGAGGGGTCGACACCGTCCCCGCCGACGCCGACGTGACCCCCACGCTGGCATCGCTGGCCGACGCGGGAACCGAGTTCACCCGCGCTTACACTAGCGCCCCGTGGACGCTCCCGTCCCACGCCTCGCTGTTTACCGGCCTCTACACCGCCGGCCATGGGGTCCACGGCGGCCACACCTACCTCAATGCCACCCACGAGATGCTGCCGGCGGCGTTCCAGTCGACGGGCTACGAGACGGTCGGCGTCTCCAACAACTGCTGGATCACCGGCGAGTTCGGCTTCGACCGCGGCTTCGATCGGTTCCGAAAGGGCTGGCAGTACGTCCAGTCCGACGTCGACACCGGGGCTGTCGTCCGTGCCACCGGGGTTAGCGATCGACTAACATCGGTTAAAAACCTCCTAACCGCCGGGAATCCGTTGCCCACGCTGGCGAACGTCGTCTACGAGCGGCTCCGCGAGGACAACGGTGCCGCCCGGACGACCGACTGGGTCGACCGGTGGCTCACCAGCCGGGAGAGCGACCGGCCGTTCTTTCTCTTCTGTAACTACATCGAACCGCACATTCCCTACGACCCGCCGCGGGCGTACGCCGAGCGGTTCCTCTCGCCGGCGGCCGTCGACGCGGCGCGAGGGCTTCGGCAGGCCCCCCGGGCGTTCGACGTCGGGGAGTACGACTGCTCCGAACGGGAGTGGAAGCTGCTTCGGGGGCTCTATCGGGGGGAGCTGGCCTACGTCGACGCCCAGCTCGCCCGGCTCTGTGAGTCGCTTCGGGCGGCCAGCGAGTGGGACCAAACGGTGGTCGTGGTGATCGGCGACCACGGCGAAAACATCGGTGAACACGGCTTTTTCGGCCACCAGTACAACCTCCACGAGACCCTCCTCCACGTGCCGCTAGTGATCGCTGGGGGCCCGTTTCGGGACGGCAGCCAGTACGAGAACTACGTCCAGTTGCTCGATCTCTGCGGCAACAGCACGACGTTATCGAGTTCACGCAGGCGCGGGTTGATCTCGGTGCCATGCTCGTAGACGTCCAGCCCAGCCCCG
>JAWOEO010000221.1:0-5798 GCA_046482755.1 Halohasta sp.
GCTGGAGTATCGACCGCTGTACCCATTGTGACAGGAGGTGAGCGCCGATGACGTCCGGTGTGGTCGTCGCCCAAGCAGCTATTCCGCCGTGGCTGCAGGAGACCGTCGGGTCGACGCTCGCGTTCATCCCCCGACTGATCGGGGCGGTCGTCATTCTGCTAGTCGGCTGGGTCGTCGGCCGGGCGGTCGCCACAGTCGTCGGTCGACTCGCCGATGCGGTCGAACTCGATCGGGCGGTCCTCAGCACCCCGATCGGCGATATGTTGGGTGGGACCGAACAGTCCGTCTCGAAGGCCTTCGGTACGCTGTCGGCGTGGTTCGTCTACGCCCTCGCAGTGCTGGCGGCCGCCAACGCCTTGGCCATCGAGACGCTGTCGACGTGGGTCGCAACCGCAGTCTCCTACCTCCCGGCGTTCATCGCTGGCCTGCTGGTGATCGTTCTCGGTTTCGTCGTCGCCGACTTCCTCGGCGATGCGATCAAGCGAACCCAAGCAGCCACACAGAGCGCCTACGCTGGGGCGTTCGCCGCCGGAACCAAACTGTTCCTCTACTTCATGGCCATCGTCATCGGCCTAGATACGATGGGGATCAACGTCGAGATCCTCTACGTGTTCGCCCGAGCCCTCGCGTGGGGCATTGCCGCCGCGATCGCGATCGGTGCCGGGATCGGCTTCGGGTTGGGCGGCCGGGAGTACGTCGAGGAGAACATCGCCCGCTGGATGGGCTCGGCCCGTGAGGCCGCGCCGTCCTACGGGACCCGGCAGTCCGGCGCGGAGGGGTCGACGGCCGACGACGACTGACCGACACCCTAGCTCGCCGTTTCGACCTGAACGAACTGCACCTCGACGGAGACCTCGTAGCCCAGCGCTCGAACAACAGCATCGTGGACCGGGGTGGCCACCGATGGCAGTGGCTGGTCCGTTGGAATTGAGATCCGGATCACCACGTGGTCGACCTCGCTGAGGAGGATCCCATCGGTCCGGCTCACCGTGATCTCGTCGACGCGCGCGGTGTCGTCGCGTGGTTCGGAGAGAACCTCCGCAACCGAATCCTCGACGGCCCGTTCCTCGACGGCTGTGGTGTGGGAGTCGTAGGTGATCCCGCCGAGAAACACCGAGAGGAGCAGAATCGAAACGACGAGCAGGACGATCCGCTTGACCACCGCGCTACGCACGTCGGACACCCGGAACCACGCTTCGGGACGGTAGCCGGAGTACCACAGCACGAACAGTGCTGCGAGGTTGATCGACAACACGTTGACCAGCACGAACACGCCGGAGCCGAGCGTCAACGAGGGAATCCCGTAGGCGATACCGATCCCCATCGCTGCGGCGGGCGGGATCAGCGCGACGGCGATCATCACGCCGACCAGCGAGACCGAAACGCCGGTCATGAGGCTGAGAATCCCGGCTACCCCCGAGCCGAGCGCGATCGCCAGCGCGAGGATGTTCGGGGCCAACCGCTCGCGGACCTCATCGATCGTCAGTGGTTCGAGCCCCGGCGGGACGAGGTTGCCGAAGCGGAGGGCGGCCGCAAAGAGGGCCGCGCTGCCGACTGCGACCAACATCCCGCTGACTTGGAGTCGAACCCCTCGGACGAACAGTGCGTGATCGTCGACGACAGTCCCGACGCTGGCGGCCAGTGCGGGGCCGATCAGCGGCGCGATTACCATCGAGCCGACGACGGTGGCCGCCGAATCCAACAGCAGGCCCGCAGTGGCGACCACCGAGCTGATGATCGTCATCACCAGGTAGGTCCGCGGTCCCGACACCAGGTTCTTCGCGTCGGTCTGGATCTCCTCGCGGGCGATCTTGTTCTCGCCCGACTCCTTTTCCATGAACTCCTCGGTGAGTTCGTCGAACTGCCGCGAAATAACCGTTTCAGCCTTGACGATGACGGTGTAAGTGTTCTCGTCGATTCCCACCTCTCGTAAGTCTGCCAGCACGGACTCGACGGCGTTGGTCGGCAGCGGAAACGTGACGACACCGCTGAACTCGGGGCTGCTGATCTCCTCGGTCACGACGTAGTCGACGTCAGCCTCGTCGAGCGCCTCTGTGACGTTCTGCTGGCTCCCTGCCGGGATCCTGACCTGTACGAGTCGCACGACTCACCACTCCATGTGGTTGCCTAAAGAACTCAGTACGCCCTCAGGTGACTGTCTACGGATCGGACAACAGGTCTCAGGGTTGGAGCCGACCCAACACGGGAATCTCCGCGATCGTTTCGGCATCGAGATCCTCCCAGTAGAGCCCGGCGGGTCGGCGCGCGGTCGACTCGGTCTCGATCACCTGCGTCGGCGTCACGATCAGATCCAGCGGCACATCGTGGCGGCCAGTTTCGATGCCGTCGACGAGCTGGCAGTCGTGGACGGTCGTGGCGACCGTGGTGGCGTCGTCGACCCGATCGAATCCTCGCAGGACGGCGAACTCCAAGTCGCTGTACCCCTCGCCTTTGCCGACGCGACTCCCCGCCTCGTCTACCGCGACGCTCCCGGCGACGATCAGGTCGATGTGGGGCATTTCCTCGGGGTCGACCGGGATGCCGTGTTTCGAGCTCCCGGAGACGGTCGTCGCAGCGTCGATATCGTCGACCTCCTCGGGGTCCAATCGGAGGAACGGCTGTTCGTCGCGGAGTCGCGGGACGGCCATATACACCGTCTTCCCGTCGCGGAGGGCCTGCCTGCGGACCGGCAGCTGTGGCGCATCGGGATTACATTTGAGCGTCTCAGCCTCCTTCCATGCCTCGGTGGCGGCCAGTCGGTCGGCCGCCTCGCGGTGGTTTTCGAAGTTCGGAATCCGGCCATGGGGTGGAAACGGAAACCGGGCGAGCCCTTCCGTTTCGAGGAGATCCCAGATCCGCTCGCGGATGTCGGCTTTGGTCATACACACGGACTGTTCGGCTCGTGGAAAACGGTGTCTCTCGAACCGGTGGTCGACTGGTGATTGCGGCCAGCCCAGTGGTGTCGGTCTTCGGGAGCCCGCTACCGAGTACGAATACACGGATGGATCAAATCGGCGTTTGTGTCTCCCGTGTTTTTTAGCGCCCTAGGATCGACGAATGGGCTATGACCGGGGACTCCGAACTACTGCTCTATCTACTGGTCGGGGGCCCGATCCTGTTCGTCCTCCTCCTGTTGCTCCTGATGGGGCCCATCGGGTGGTTCATTGCCGCATTCCTCGGGATCGCCGCCATGGTGATCCGCTCGCTCGGCGATACCGACACCGACCAGCGCCCGTCAACACGGAACTGTCCGGCCTGTGGGGCCCCGAACGAACCCGCCCGAGAGAGCTGTGAGTACTGTGGCGAACCGATCTAACGCCTTCTTCCCCGTCGACTCGTTGTATACCGATCTGTTGATTCGCGCCGATCGAACTACGGAATCTATAGAGCAGTATATATTCTCTGAGCGGAATAGCAAAGGGGAGCCCGCACGAACTCCGGGTATGTCGACCACGATCGCCTTCGTCTGTGTCCAGAATGCCGGCCGGAGCCAGATGGCTACTGCCTTCGCCAAGCAGGCCCGCGCCGAACACGATGCCGAAGGCGACATCGAGATCGAAACCGGCGGCACCCAGCCAGCCGATCACGTCCACCCCGAAGTCGTCGACGTGATGCAGGAGAAGGGGATCGATCTCTCCGACCGCACGCCGAAAGAAGTCACGCCCGACGATCTACGGGCGATGGATCTCGTCATCACGATGGGCTGTTCCGCTGAAGGGGTCTGTCCGGCCGCCTGGAACGGCGAGAACCGCGACTGGGATCTCGACGACCCCGACGGACAGGGTCTCGACTCGGTCCGGGAGATACGGGACGACATCGAACAGCGGGTCGACGCGCTGTTCGACGAACTGCTGGCGACCCAGTAGGATGTCGGCCGAACCGAGCCGAACCGACCCCACGGGTCGTGACTGTGTCGCCGACGCCACCGCCAGCGCGAAACTGTGCTACACCGTGCTCTGCCACGAAGGTCCACACACCCAGTCGGCACTCGCCGCGGAGACGGGGCTCGACCGCAAGACGGTCCAGCGGGCGATTTCGTCGTTGGTCGACTGCGGTGTCGTCCGCGAGACGGTCGACCCGACCGACGCTCGCCGGAAATGCTACCGGCCGGTCACCGATCGGTGTTGAGTAGTCGGGAGCCGACACGCAAGCCGTTTAGCCGCTGGCTACCCTATCGTCCCTATGTTCGAGGATCGCCCCGACCGCGACAGCGAGATCGTCCTCGTCGGCCGGTCGAACGTCGGCAAGTCGACGATTATGCGGGAGCTAACGGGCCACGCCGTCCCCACTGGCAAGAAACCCGGCGTCACACGCAAGCCCAACCACTTCGACTGGGCAGGCGAGAGCTTCATGTTCACCGATCTGCCGGGGTTCGGCTTCATGTCCGGCGTCGAAGGCGACCATCAGGACGCGATCCAGACGGATATTGTCCGCTACGTGGAGGACAACGCCGACTCGATTCTGGTTGCCGTCCTCGTCGTCGACGGCAAGAGCGTCATCGACATCATCGACCGCCACAGCGACCGCGGCAACATCCCTCACGACGTCGAGATGTTCCACTTCCTCGAAGAGTTGGATATTCCGGTCGTCGTCGCGGTCAACAAGATGGACAAGGTCGACGACAACGACGAGCGGCTCGACGACCTCTGTGATCGGCTCGGGCTCTTCCCGCCGTGGCAGCAGTGGAGCGACGACACGATCGCGCCGATCACGGCCAAAAAGGGGCGAATCAACGCGCTTCGTGAGGTACTGTCCTACCACCTGCACGAGGCCAAACGTGACGATCTGCTCACCTTCATTAAAAAGTAGTCGGCGACTACTGAAACTCAGCTGGCGCTGACGGTCCGGGCCGTCAAGACGATGGCGGTCGACGGTGGTGTATGGCTCGCAACACGACCGCCGGCTGGTCGTTGATTAGCTCCGGACTCGTTACGCTGTTGTTGACCGCCCTCCCCGGTGACTCCGTCTGGTGGGGAGTCGGACTACTCACAGTCGGGATTTTTGTGCTCGTAAGGACGTGAGGATACACCGGTCGGAATCCGATCGAAGCCAGTGATCCACACTGTCCCGATGGTTCGTCGACACGAGTCTCGTGGCCCAATCGCCCCCGATCGGCCGGAAGCAACCCGTCTGGAGACAGGAATTGACGAATGGTTCGGGTGAATCCCTCGTCACACAGGGCTCGGTAGGGGTAACACAGATTCTATTAATAGATTACGTAGCGGTCTCTGTCGAGTGTGTATGAGATCTCAATGGCGAAACTGAAGCGTAAGATAAAAAAGCCATTGATCGGTCACACGCTACCGTCTCGAAACCGAACCACGTCGACATCGATGGGAAGCGAATCGAAGTCATCGTCTCCGCCAGCGATGAGCGTCCCATCAGTCTCGGCGGCGAGCGCAACGGCGAGGGCATCCGCCAGTGAGATGTGACCGTCCGCCTTCACCTCTCCCGCCAGCCGCCAGCTGGCCCGTTTGAGGACGACGCCCCACCGTTGAAGGGCCCGCACGTCCCGATCCGCGGTCCGGAAGGAGTCCGGTGTCGGGCCGTCCGCTGCGCCCTCAGCCCGAGCGATGAGGTAGAACAGTTCAGCAGCATTCGTCTCGGCCATCAACCCGTCGACAGAACCGTCGCGGACCTCCGTGAGGTACGCTTCGACGACATCGCGGCCAGGTTCGTCGTAGAGGTATGCGATTATCGCCTCGGTATCGAAGACGTACGTATCGCTCATTCGTCTCCGGAACCGCTCGATCGGAGACGATCAATACGTTCCTCGTCGAGTTCTATCTCATCGCGCT
>JAWOEO010000032.1:0-10487 GCA_046482755.1 Halohasta sp.
CTTGTTCTGCCTTGCGGAGGTGACGGTTGTATGTTTGCCGTGTGATTCCCAACCGAGCTGCTAATTCGTCGCCGGAACTTTCTCGTGGGGTCTCAAAGTAGCCGCCGTAGTAGGCCATCTGTACGGCTGTGAGCTGCTTTTCGGTCAGCACATCCTTGACGATATTATACAAGAGCCGTGGCGAGTAGTCGAGTTCGTGTGATACGACTTCGATATCCGAACACACACGCCGAATCTCTCCGAGCGCAGTTCGTAGATCGAGATCTCCCGGGAGTCTTCCCGTAAGCACTACTGATCCATCCCGCTGCGTTTTACTGAGAGAGATCACCTGCCCTCCGAGATCTTCAAATACCAACGGGACAGTCGAGTCTTCTACATGGACTTCTAGTCGACAGACCTCATCAGTCGACTGGAGTAATTTTGTATCGAAGACGGTAGAATCTTCGGCGACCACGCTGTGTACTGTTTTCGTTGGAATTCCAGTTGCGGTGAGATACTCGAGTGCGGTTCCATCGGGAAGTCTCACCACCTCATCGATATCGATCTGGAATTCGGAATCAGCAGCGGCCACAAACGGCTCAAACAGTTGTGCTGAAGAGAGTTCGACCAATCGTGTCTCTTCGCTCGTCAATTTGTCTTCGCGGTCTTTCAGCGCTGTCGCATCTTCAATGCCGACAACAATGTACTCGACATCCTCACTTGCATTGAGTACGGGTGCTGAGTTACTCGACAGCCATCGTTCGGTCCCATCCGGGAGCTCAATCCAGTGTTCGAACCCGTACACAGCCTGTTTCGTTTGTAATATACGTGTGACTGGGTGTTCCTCGACAGGGACTGGCGTTCCATCGTCGTAGGAGATGTTCCACTCGGGTTGTTTGTAGGTTCGGCTCGTAATCTCACTCCGTTCGAGGCCTAACATCTCCTCAGCACGTTCGTTCGCAAATTCGATCTGCCCAGAGGGGTCGACAACAACGATACTCACTGGACTGGCCTCTAGGATCTGCTCGATTAGCAAATCCTCGCCTGGGCCACCAGCGAGTCGACCAGCGCTGTCGGATTCAGGACGTGGATGAGCCAGACCATCCACAGACGGTGGCCGCCACCATACCTGTGTGTTGTCGCCAATCGATTTCCATTTCAACCGTCCTTGAGTACCCAGCGAATTCAATGTCGACTGCACGATAGATAGACTACATCCCACAGCAGTGGCAACGTCTTCTGTCGTGAGAGGCTCTGTCGGATCACTCAACGTATCGAAGACCCTGAAAACGTCCTGCCTATCGAGGTGATCAGAACAGCCCATTGTCTATTCTAAGTTCGATCAGCAATAGACGTTGTTGGCTATTTTGTTGATAGTCGGGGTTTCGTATTCGATAGAACACCCTGCCCTCTACCGCAGGCAGCCCGAATTGGTCAGTTACGAGCGTCACGAGACTCGGTCATGGGTGCGTCTTGATGCGAAGCGTGAGCAAGTTGAGGCAGAACGCGACAAGCGGGACGACTATCGACAAACACAGTCCAGACCATGATCACCAGAAGATCAGCCGTACTGGTTATGTATTCTACGGTCGAGATTTGGATCCATATTAGAATAAATATGCGATACAGCGAGCACGAATGCAGCACGAACCAAAATCACGATCTAAACTGGTCAGAGTCCATTAGCGTCTTTTAACAAACGAAGTAGCAGCCCCAGAGTCAAAACCATCACGACGGTGAACGAAACTGCAATAATGAGCGTACCTGTACCGATCATACTTTTTGTTAAGTAAGTGTCCTTGATAAAATATCGGGTAGGTAATATCTATCAGGATTATTATTTAGTTATTTAATGAGTATTTCAGTGTGTTCAACATAAAATAGGGTGGCTATATTTCACTCATTCTCTATATTCAGCACTCTAAGTCTTGCATCACAGTCGACACCACATTCACCTGCCAATAGCTGTGTCACCGGTGTCGGAAAGCGCTACGATCGACCCTATCGCTCCCGAAGCCGCATTGCGACCGGTTCCTCGGGATGCATCGTCAGCGAGCCGCGAAGCCGGAGATCGTCGTCCCCGAGATACTCCATCGTGTACGCTTGGGCGACAGTCGACAGGATAACGGTCGCCTCCAGCATTGAGAACTGCTTGCCGATGCAGTGGCGCGGGCCGCCACCGAAGGGGAAGAACGCAAAGCGCGGGCGCTCGCTGCTGCGGTCGGCGTCCCACCGACTCGGATCGAACGTTTCGGGGTCGTCGTACCACCGCGGCGACCGGTGGACGACCCACTGCGGGAGCATGAGCCCCGACCCGGCCGGCAGCCGATAGCCGCCGAACTCGGCGTCGACCGCGGCCTCTCGAAACAGCGTATACACGGGCGGATACAGTCGCATCGCCTCGTTGAGCACGTTTGTGGTATACGAGAACCGTCGACTGTCAGCGGCAGTCGGCCGCTCGCCCCCGAGAACGTCGTCGAGTTCGGCGTGGAGTTGCCGTTCGACCTCCGGATGCTCGGAGAGCAGATACCACGCGTAGGTCAGCGTGAGCGCGGTGGTGTCGTGGCCCGCCAGCAGCATCGTCATCATCTCGTCTCGGATGTCGTCGTCGGTCACCTCGCCGTGGCGCTGGGCGCGCAGCAGGATCGACAGCAGGTCCATCGGTTCGCCGTCGCTGTCACCCCGTTCGGTCCCCCGGCGCTCGTCGACGATGTCGTCGATGATCGCCTCTAAGGCGTCGACTGCGGCGCGGAAATCCCGGTTCTTCTTTGTCGGAGCCCAGTCGGGAACGAGTCGGCTGAACGGATCGGGCTCGAAGCGCGCGCCGAGCGGTTCGAGGTGGGTCTGGATCGCCTCGACTCGCTTGGGGTCGATATCGGTGCCGAACATCGCCGAGACGATGATCCGCACCGTAAGCCGGGCCACCTCGACGTGGACGTCGATCCGGTCGCCGTCGTGCCAGTCGTCCAGCATCGCCTCGGTGTGGTCGACCATCATGTCCGCGAGGGAGTTGATTCGGCCGCTGTGAAACGCGGGGTTGGCACGCTGGCGTTTCGCCTGCCACGCCGCGCCCTCGCTGGTCAACAGCCCGTCGCCGAGCAGTTGGTCGACCGCGTCGTCGCCGAGATCCAGTTTCGGGAACGACGACGCCTCCCCGACGAGGACGCGCTCGATGTCGCGGGGATTGGTCAGCATGTAGAGCGGTTGGGGGCCGAGATCGATCCCGATGACGTCGCCGTAGGCATCGGCACAGGCATCCATGAACGCGAAGGGGTCGTCGGCGAACCGGTGGCTGTTGCCGAACACGGGCACCCCGTTCGGGCCGGGTGGCTGGGGTCGCATCGTCGACAGTAGGGCGCTCACCGACCTAAGGGTTCGGCCGCCGGCTCAGATCTCGTCGTCGGGATCGTGTTCGGCAGCCATTCGTTGGGCTTCGGCGGCGAACCGCTCGCGGTCGCTCTCGTCGACCGCGCTGAGTTCGTCGGCGTCGGCCCCGATGGCAGCGGTCATCGGGCCGCGACGACGCAGTAGCGTCATCGACAGCTCCTTGCGGAGCTGCTGGCTACCGTCGGGGGTCGCATACGTAAACGAGACGAGGTTCCGGTCGTCGTAGCTTCGCTCGACAAGCCACAGCCGTGTCATAGCCCCGCTTCGGCCTCCAGCCGGTTGTTGGTGTCGATACCGCGGCGTATGTCGGTTCGTTTCGGACTCCCTTCGGATGGTCGTCTGTAGGGGCAAGCTACTTCTCCCTCACAGCGAAATGGGTGCACACACGTTGCACAATCGTTCCCCGGTTCCAGCCCAATGTCCTCAAGGGTAGCCCTCCACACGCTGCTGACCGGACTGCTCGTCGTCCTGCTGGCGATCAGTGGGATCGCCGGCAGCGTCGCCGGCCAACAGTCGACCCCCGAGTTGGTCGTCGAACAGCACGGCTCGGGCGTCGCCCTCGAAAACGAATCCGAAACCTACCTCTGGCAGTACAGCTCCTACGCCGTGACGGTCACGTTCACCGCCGACAGCACCGAGACCCACACGGTCTGTCTCTCGGAGGCCGACGACGGGAGCGTCGAGGAACCGCTGGGCTGTCAGTGGACCGCTGTCGACGAGGACGGACCGACCAGCGTCACGCTCACCCAGTCGGAGTGGCCCGAGAACATCACCGGCGAAGAGACGCTGGCCGTCGACATCTACTCGGGCCGCACCACCAGTGGCGAACCCACCGACCGGGCGCTCCTCCCGGTGTACATCATCGAGAAGGACGGCGATCTCGCGGGCAACGGGCTGACGAACGAACGCGAGATCGAACTCGGTACCCACCCTGCCCGCGCCGACACCGACGGCGACGGCATCACTGACGGGATCGAAGTCATGCTGGGTACGGGCCCGCGGGATCCCGCGACACCCTACTGGATCGCGGCCCTCACGATCGGCTCGCTGGCGGTCGGGGTCGTCGGTCTCATGCTCGTGGCGGGCCGGGTCGTGATGGCACTCGAAGCACTCGGCATCCGCTCCCGCCACGACGCCGACGACGAGCCGGTCGACTCGACTGCCGAGCGATCCTTCGAGCCGCCGATCCGCGACGAAGAGCGGGTGCGCCGGCTGCTGTCGGCCCACGACGGCCGGCTCAAACAGTCCCAGATCGTCGAGGCCACCGAGTGGTCGAAATCGAAGGTCAGCCGCCTGCTGTCGTCGATGGAGGACGACGACCGGATCACCCGCATTCGGCTGGG
The DNA here is from genome assembly GCA_046482755.1 of Halohasta sp. GTDB lineage: Archaea > Halobacteriota > Halobacteria > Halobacteriales > Haloferacaceae > Halohasta. The sequence continues at coordinate 4,710 of JAWOEO010000032.1, forward strand.
CCGCGAGAACCTCGTCTGTCTCCGCGGCCACGAACCGCCGGATATCAGTCCTTCGTGGACCGAGAGTGACGACGATGGCGACGAGTCCGAGTAGCCAACCAGCTATCGGTCACCGACCATCGGCGCTGTGGCGACGCCCGACTCAGTCGCCGGAGGCCGACCGCTGTCGGTAGGCTCGGTCGAGCAGTTCGTACCAGTCGACGGCGAGTTCGAGGAACGGCTCATCGGTGTGGTCCTCGGGTGGCACCGATGTGGGGTCGTCGAGTTCTCGTTTAACCGCCTCGAACGCGTCGCGGGCAGCCTGGAGTTCCCGTACCGATCGATCGCCGAGCTTGTGGCTCCCGTTGGCAGTCACGAGCCCGGCAAACATCCGTTCGAGGAGGGTGAGCTGCCACGCCTGCTGGTCGTATTTTATCTGGATTTCGTCCATGTAGACGTCCATCTCGTCCATCTCCTCGCCGAGGGCGTCGTGGTGGCGTCTCGCCTTTTCTAGTTCGGACGGGGCGCTGGTGTAGAGCGTCCGGTCGTCGGTCGGATCGATGTAGCCGTAGGCCCGGTGGATGAACCGCTGGATCCGCGCGAGATCGCCGATCCGGTCGTCGTAGGTCCGATACTCCCGGACGCGTTCGCGCTCGGCCTCGGTATTGGCGTAGTCGCGGGCGTCCTCCCAGAGGATCTCGCCGGCGCGATCGAAGTATGCCCGCGCGTCGTTCGTCTCCACCTCGACACTCGGGTAAACATGAAGGAACGTCGCGTCCTCGATCCCGGTCGCACCGGCGTACTCCGCCAGTGCCCGCCGGTACTGTCGTTCGGCCCGCGAGAGCGCACGCTCCAGTTCGACCGCGTCGTCCGGCGACGGCTCGTCGTCCTCCTCGGTCGGCTCTGTCTCGGATGTGGGCTCCTCCGTTTCTTGATCCGACTGGTCATCCGACCCGCCGTCTGCGGCCGAGCCGTCGGTCGACTGCTCCCCGTCGGGATCGGAATCCTCCTCCGAACCGGCGTCGGCCTCGGAGTCGTCCTCGAAGAACCCGAGACATCCGGCGACAGCTACCGTCCCGCCTATCGCGAGGTACTTCCGACGGTCCATACCAACTACGTGTATTACAAATATAAAAGAATCAATGGTACCCACGCGTAGTTGATCGATACTACTGGAGCGCTGTCGCTACGCGGTTTCTGTCAGTACGTTTGCGAGGGAAGAACGCTCCACGAGCGGTCTTCCGCACTGTTGCCAGTGCGAGGGGAGGGATTTGAACCCACGGACCTCTACAGGAGCGGATCTTGAGTCCGCCGCCGTTTCCGGGCTTGGCTACCCTCGCACACGGTGCCAATCTGCCTGTACGGTCCTCACCCCGACTCTGTGACCGCCATTAATAAAGACTTCGTGGTCGACTGTTCCGTGGGCAGTGACTCGATTGAATATAAGTAGTCGGCGAGTTACGATATCGGTCGGCCGAGTCACACCGTCCGTTCGAGACGGTATTGTACGCCATCTCAGGACAGGTCGCCGTCGACCAGTCCCGCGTCAGTGATCTCGAAGGTCGTCTGCTCGCCGGCGGCTTTCGACCGGTGTTTTTCCAGCGTGGCCCGGCGGTTGCCGCCGCGGAACCGGTCGAGCCGGACGACGACGCCGGTCCAGTGTTCCAGCGTGTGGCCACCGAGGGCGCGCGTTCGGTCGCTGTCGGGGTCAGTAAATACCTGATTGGTGATGACGACCGCGATGTCGTGTTTCCGGGCCAGCGACAGCAGTTGGGTGATCTGCCGGGCGACCGCTCGCAACGAGTCGCCGCCGTGTTCGTCGTCACCGCGCTGGAGCCGATAGAAGCCAGTCGCGCTGTCCAGCACGATGAGGTCGACCTGCTCGGCGAACGCCGCGGCGTCCCGGACGGCCTCCTGCTGTTCGTCGAAGTCGACGGCATCGGTGATGATCAGTTTCGAGGCAACGTCCTCGACTGGCTCGTCGGCGCTCGTCTCGATCAGCTGGCGGAACCGGTCGACCGACAGGCCTTCGGTATCAATGTATAGGGCCTGCCCACCGCTGACAGCGACACCAACTGCCGCCGAGAGCGCGACGTTGGTTTTGCCCGCCGCCGGCGGACCGTAGAGCTGGGAGACGACACCGCGCTCGAAGCCGCCACCCAACAGCTCGTCGAGTGCCCCACAGCCGGTCGAAACTGACTCGCTCACAGTCGGGCAGTCGACTGGTCGGCGCAAAAGCCCCTCGGTCTCGGGCTCTCACCAGCCAACCCAGTCGGGAGAGCATTCGCGGTCGTAACTGCAGTGGTCGACCACGGACCGAGACCACTACTCGATCGGACATCGCACTCCTGACTGGTTCAGTTGCCTGCAATCAGACTGATAGGACCTGCGAGCGAACGGCAAACGCATGACTGAAGAAACACTACTGTCAGTCGAGGGATCGAACGAGAGAGCAACCATCGCGTCGTACTTCCGCCAGTTCGCTGAACAGCTCGACGCCGACGGATCGGTTACGTTCAGCACGGACAAAGACGAGGTGAGCCTAACCGTCCCCGAGACCGCGGAGTTCGAACTCGAAGTCGAAAGCGAAACCGAGGAGGGCGAAACCGAGTACGAAATCGAGTTCGAGATCGAGTGGTCGACCGAGGATCAAGCGGAAGCCGAGGAAGCAGTGCTCACGATCGGCGGTGAATCCGAAGGCCATCAGGAGACGATCGAGGAGGCCGAACCCGCAGCCAGCGACGAACGCGCGGCCGCCGAGCAGGGAGACGAAGGCGAGGAAGGTGGTCAGTAGCCAGGGAAATCGACCAGTAGGCAGTGCCTAACTCGGCGTTAGCATCCGTCTTCGAGCGTCGCTTCCGCCCGGCGCATGATCTCGCCGATCGGCCGACCCGTCTCGCTGGCGACCGCGGCCGCATCGTCGTACTCGGCGCTCACATCATAGACCTCGCCGTCAGTCGTCGAGGCGATCTTCACGTCGACGGCGTAGCTGCCCCCATCGATCGAGAGGTCGACCGACTCGATCCGCCGGTCGGCGGTCCAGCGGTGGCCAGCACCGTGTTCGCGGACGCCCAGCGTTCCGGTTTCAAGCGCCAGCCGGTGGGCGACGCGCTCGGCGTCGGCGGGTCGACAGATAACCTTGACGAGGTGGCCCGGCCGGGATTTCTTCATCGTGACTGGGAGGATCGACACGTCGCGGGCCCCTGCGTCGGCCAACGTTTCCTGGAGCCCGCCGAGCAGTTCCGGCGAGGCGTCGTCGAGGTTCGTCTCCAAGACCGTAATCGACTCCCGGTCGAGCCGCCGGCCGTCGTCGCCGATCGTCGACCGGAGGACGTTGGGATGGGTCTCGAAGGAGCGATCGCCGGCCCCGTAGCCCGAGGTTTCGACCGACAGCGACGGCAGAGTGTCGACGCCGTCGGCGAGTTCGGCGAGGATCGCCGCCCCAGTTGGCGTCAGGAGTTCCGACTCGACGGGACCGCCCCGGATCGCCCAGTTGGCGTTCTCGGCGATCTCGACGACCGCCGGCGCGGGGATCGGGTAGGTGCCGTGGCCCATCGCCTGCTGGCCGCCGCCGACCGACACGGGCGTGGTGACGATGCGGTCGACGTCGAGATCCGCAACGAGCAGCGCCGCCCCAACGATGTCGGCGATGGCGTCGTCCGCGCCGACCTCGTGGAAGTGGATCTCGTCGAGCGATGCACCGTGAACCGCCGCCTCGGCCTCGCCGAGCCGACGGAATGCCCCGAGGGCAGTCGTTTCGATATCGTCCGGTAGCCCCATCGACTCGACGATGTCGACGACCGACTCGTAGCTCCGGTTCGGACCGTGGCCCTCCGCTTGGTGGCTTTGCTCGTGGTCGTGAGTATGGCCGTGTTCGTGGTCGTGGGAATGATTGTGCTCGTGGTCGTGGGAATGACTGTGCTCGTGGTCGTGGGTATGGCCGTGTTCGTGACTGTGATCGTGATCGACCGTCGCTTCATCGGTCTCGCCGTTTTCGCCACCGTCGTCGGTGACGACCACGTCGACAGTTGCCGCGGCGATCCCGTTTTTGATTCTCTCTCCAACCACGTACTCGACGGGGAGGGTGGCCTCGACGGGGGCGAGCGCCGATCGGTCGGCACCGGCGGCCAACAGCGCGCCGAGGATCATGTCGCCACTGGCTCCCAGCCGGCCGTCAAAGGCGAGCGTTCGCATGGTCGACGTTGTCCCCGCCGATCAAAAACCGGACCGGTTTGGGCTCTCGGTATATCGTTAGCCGGTGACTACGTTCCGGCCGCTACCCGTCGACGACCGATCCGCGTGGATCGCTGCCGACTGCCCCGTACGTTATTTATAATGGGTAATATACACAAACCGTGACCAGTAACCGTTCGTATCGTGGGGCTTTTTTAACTCGTCTTGCCAACTTCGAGGTATGAGAAACGCGAAAATCGTCTGTACACTCGGCCCAGCGTCGAGCGACGCCGAAACCGTTCGCTCGCTCGCCGAGGCCGGAATGTCTGTCGCCCGTCTCAATGCCAGCCACGGCTCGACCGACCACCGCGCGACAGTGATCGACCGTATCCGCGAGATCGACGCCGATATGACCGAGCCGCTGGCGGTCATGGTCGACCTCAAGGGTCCCGAGGTCCGGACCGCCGAGATCGAGTCACCGGTCATGCTCGAAACGGGCTCGGAGGTCGTCTTTGCCGAGGGTGATACCTCAACGCCGGAGTTCGTCGGCCTCACGGTCTCGATCGCCGAGTGTGAGCCCGGCGACACGATCCTCCTCGACGACGGCCGGATTGAGGCTCACGTCCGGCGCGTCGACGGCGAGGAGGTCGTCGCCGAGATCATCTCCGGCGGCAAGCTCCAGAGCCGCAAGGGGGTCAACATCCCCGGCGTCGACCTCGACATCGAGCTCATCACCGAGGCCGACCGCGCGGAACTCCAGCTCGCGGCCGACAAGGGCGCGGACTTCGTCGCGGCCTCGTTCGTCCGGGACGCCGAGGACGTCTACAAGATCGTCGACAAACTCGACGAGCTCGGCGGCGGCAACATTCCCGTGGTCGCCAAGATCGAACGCGCCGGCGCGGTCGAGAACCTCGAAGAGATCGTCGACGCCGCCGACGGCGTGATGGTTGCCCGTGGCGACCTCGGTGTCGAATGTCCCCTCGAAGACGTCCCGGTCATCCAGAAACGCATCATCAAGACGTGTGTCGACGCCGGCGTCCCCGTCATCACGGCCACGGAGATGCTCGATTCGATGATCCACTCCCGGCGGCCGACCCGCGCGGAGGCTTCGGACGTGGCCAACGCCGTCCTCGATGGCACCGACGCGGTGATGCTCTCCGGCGAGACCGCCATCGGCGACCACCCCGTCAGGGTCGTCGAGACCATGGTCGACATCGTCGAGGGCGTCGAGGCGACCGACGAGTACGCCGAGGGCGTCGAACAGCGCGTGCCAGCGGCCAAAGACCAGTCCCGAACCGAGGCGCTGGCGCGGTCGGCCCGGTATCTCGCCCGCGATATCGGGGCCTCGGCGGTGGTCGCCGCTAGCGAATCCGGCTACACGGCCCGCAAGACCGCCAAGTTCCGCCCGCAGGTTCCCATCGTCGCCACGACACCCAACGACCGGGTGCGCCCAAATTGATATCACCAATACAAAAGCAGCTGGAAGTTGGAAGTGAGTTTCATAAGGTGATTGAAGAGTACTACAGAAAGGTTAAGAAGGAGAACATAAATCCAACAAAGACCCAAGTTGAGGAAATGTTATCCATGAATGTTAATAATTATGATTCCCTTAAGGATTCAAACAAT
>JAWOEO010000112.1:0-3726 GCA_046482755.1 Halohasta sp.
TCACGGCCGGCGGCTGTCTGTTTGTCGTGTGCCATCGCTTCGCCGCCGTTGAGCGCGGTAAAACACACCTCGGGGTGGGTCTCCCTGACCTCGGTGTCGACGAGGTCGTCGGCGAACATGGCCAGAAACTCGTCGACCTCCCGGATCCGGGGTACCAGCGCCCACGCCTGGTTTTGGACGCTAAAATCGAGGCCCTCTTGGGCCGCCTTGGCCTCGGTGATCGTCTGGGCCGCGACGGCCTCCCGCGTCGGCGTATAAAAGACACTGGAGCCGCGAGCGCCACCGAGGAGCCGTCTGGCTGCGACGTCACAGGTGCGTTTGCCGTCCGACCACAGCCCGATCGGGATGTCGACGAGGATCCGGTCGGCGTCGTCGTGGTGATACCAGAGGTTGAAGATCGATGGATACAACCCCATCTCGGCGTCGCCGTCTTCGGAGAGTGCCACCGCGAACCAGCCGTTCGACGCCCAGTCGACACCAACGTACGTGCTCATTCCGAACTGTTGGCCGGGTAGACGTATTAATCCCCAACTACACCGACTTGTGGAGTCGGTGATCCGCGGGAGAGCAGTACCCGGAGTAGCCACATCCTACCGGCTGGTAGTCACTGCCTACGGAGCCCGAATCCCGCCGCTGTGGCGGGTCGACGGCCCGCGACCCCGGCGATGGATATACATACATCTGTGTCAAAACCAGATGATATGTATCACGCCACGTGTCGAACCGCGTCCCCAGTCCAGTCGCCGTCATCCCCGGTCGGTGACCGATGACTGGCTACACGCGGCTGTCGGTCGCGGTGTGTGTCTTCGCGGTGTGCCTCGCGGTTGGGGCGGGGACGGCCGGTGCGGCGACCGCCGACGCCGGCGAACCCGACGTGCTGTACGCCCACGACAACACCGAGGATATCGATGCCGACGACCACCTCGATTCCGGCGGCGTCTACTGGCAGGGCCAGACGATCGGCCTCGTAGACCCTGACGGGGAGCTCAATACGACGAGCCTCTCGCTACGCGAGTACGACACCGACGACGGCGAACTGGGCTCGCTCGTCCGGGAAGTCGAGTACGACGCCCAGGGGATGGAGCTGGAGACCGACGAGCTGGAGGGGACCTACGTGCTGACGCTGTCTGATCGGCGGAACACCGCCGTCGAGTTCACTGACGGCGTCGTCGACCGGACGGTCGATGCGGACGACGCGAGTGCCTTCGAGATCCAGCGACAGACCCTCGAGGTGGGGTGGGAGGGCGGTCGCGCCGGGACGGTCCAGTCCGACCGCGAGCTGGTGATGGAATCCAACCGGGTGCGGTACAACGTCAACGTCACCAGCCCGAGTCTCTCCTACGGGCAGTTGGAGGAGGTGTTCATGGGCGATCGGCAGCTCCGATCGGCCAACGAGCCGTTCGGCGACCGGAAGCCGTTCGAACAGCGGTACCGGACCTACGATGTCTACGAGGACGAGGACACGATCGTCCTCCGCGGCTTCCGTGACGGCGGGCTGGAGACGGACTTCAGTCGCATCGACCGGTTCCCCGAGGCGGTCACCGTCGAAGTGACCGATACCGGCGTGGTTCGGAGCATCGAGCCGCCGAGTGACGCGGCCGAGTCGGGGCCCTTCACCATCTCACAGCTCGAAGTGACAGACAGCGTCGCCCCCGGCGAGGACGTCGAGCTGTCGGCGACGGTCCGAAACGAGTGGTCGACGACCGAGAGCAGCGACGTAACGTTTGAGCTTGGCGGATCGCCGTCGACGGTCGGGACGACACTCGACGGCGGCGCGGAGACGACGGTGTCGACCACGCTGGCGGCTCCCGAAGAGCCGGGTGAGGTGGGCTACGTGGCCCGGACCGACGGCGACCGCGTCGAGGGGACCGTCACGGTCATCGATCCGAACCCGGAGCCGGACACCGAGTCGGACGAGGAGGACAGTGAGGGCGGACTCGTCGGGACGGTGCTCGATCTGTTGTTCCCGCAGGCGCTGATCGGGCTCGTGATGACGCTGCTCTCGCTGGCGACCGTCCTCGTCTGGCGTCGACGGTAGCTACAGCAGAACGACCAGCACGGCACCGATCAGGGCCAACACGACGGCGATCGCCGCGTTCGCCTCGACTTTGAGCGGCGAGCCGAAGACCCGTGCAGTCAGCAGTCTGACCGGTGGGAACAACAGGATTCCGCCGAGCAACACCGGCACCCCGCCCGGACTCGGGAGGACCGAGATCCCGGCGACGACGAACAGGAACCCGACGGCGTAGCTCACGCGGGCGATCAACTCCTCGCGGTCGTCCATCCCCGTCGATCCGGAACTCGCCCGCTTTTCGGCCTGCGCATCGATGATCCGATCGAGTTTGTTCCGCGCCTGCTCGTTTTGTGGCTCTCCGCAGTTCGAACAGAAGTTGTCCGCGTCCTCGACTGGGGAGCCACAGTTCGTACACTCCGGCATACTCCTTGCTGGCCTATTGAAAGGTTCCTACATCAAGCCTTGCATCCGACCGGCCCGGAGGAGCCACGAGCGAACGGCCGGATTATACGTTCTGAGAATTTCGTCAGGAGGATTAAATACGTCCGTGCGTAACTGCCTGCACTCTGTATTCGATCGCTCCCGAACGTATGAGTCGGCCACTTGCTCGTCGTTGCGGCCGTATCGCAGCCCTATCACTGCTGTTGCTCCTGGTTGGGGTCGCCCTGTCGACCGGCAGCGTCGCCGCCGAGGGAGGGTTCGAGGTCGAGATCACCGAGGTCGACGAGGCCGTCGACGAGAACGGCGATCTCGAAATCGAAGCCGAGATCACCAACACTGGCACCGACACCTCGACACAGGAACTCCGGTTGGAAGACGGCGACGGGACTGCCCTGCAGACCAAGAGCCAGGTGTTGGGCGGGGGCCAGTCGGTGACCGAAACGTTCGTCTGGAGCGACGTGCCCAGCAGACCGACCCGCACCATCACACCGACCGTTCGCAGCGAGGACGACGCCGACTCGGCGACGACCACCATCGAGTGGGCGGAATTCGAGATCCGTGATCTCGACGTGAGCCGGGATGCGGTCGCCGGCGGCGACCCCGTGACGTTCACGGGCGAGATCCGGAACATCGGAACCGTCCAGGACACCCAAGAGATAGCCTTTACCGACGTCTCGGGCAATATCGATACGGAATCGCTCACCCTCGAGGGCGACGACTCGGCGGACGTCACCTTCGAGACGACCGCCCCCAGCCAGCCGGGCGAGTACACCTACAACCTCTCGACGGCCGACGGGAACACATCCCAATCGCTCCGCGTGCTCGAATCGGCCGCCTTCGAGGTGAACAGCACCGAGACGCAGACTGACGGAACCGGGTTCGAACTGATCGCCACCATCGAAAACGAGGGCGAACTCGAGGGGACGGAGGACGTGACGTTCGCGGTCGACGACACCGACGTCACGACACGGTCGGTCACGCTGTCGCCCGGCGAGCGACGGACCGAGACGTTCAGCTACGACACCGGGAGCGAATCGTTCACCGTCGACGCCGCGGTCGAAACCGGGTTCACCACCAACACGACACGCATCTCACAGGCAGCCATCGACGACGGGCCGCGGGTCGACGCGGTCTCCCCGGCAGTCGTTCCGAACGACGGGACCGTGACGGTGACTTACACCGCTGCGGGCCCGGCGGTCGACTCGGTCTCGCTGACTGTGGCCGATCCGAACGGAGAACCACTCGTATCGCGTGCGCTCGATCCGGGCACC